>NZ_JACJOR010000345.1:0-3218 GCF_014695615.1 Leptolyngbya sp. FACHB-711 | reverse complement strand
CCAGCACTTCGGGATCAGCATAAACCGATCGGCGTGTGGGCAGATAGCCATTTTCGAGGGCAGCCATTTTTTGAGCAGCAGCACTGGCATAAAATTGAGCCACTCGCCAGGCAGCTTCAGGATGACGCGAGCTTTTTGCAATGCCAATTCCCCAGCCGCCGAGACAGGCTCCGCTCTGGAACCCTTCTGCATGAACCATCGGCATCACCGCAAACTTTCCTCTGACTAAAGAATCATCCGCGCTCGCCAGCGGATACACATAGGGCCAGTTTCGCAAGAATGCTACCTCCCCACTCTGAAATAGCCGCCGCGTTTCTTCTTCCTGGAAGGTTGTCACTCCGGGAGGCGCAATGCCAGCCGCGATCGTGTCTTTCAAAAAGCGAAGTGCCTGGACTGCCTGAGGGCGATCAATTCCGACTTCCTGCGTTTTGGGATCGACCCAGAAGCCGCCAAACCCCGCCAGCACTTCGATAAACATAGCAGGAAGCCCTTCGTACTGTCGCCCCTGCCAGACGTAGCCCCACTTTGCCGCGCCAGACTGCTGAAGCTGTTTTGCCGCGCTGATCAGATCATTAAAGGTGGTGGGGGGCTGAATGCCTGCCTGTTCTAGCAGATCTTTGCGGTAGTAGATCATGCCGCCATCCGATCGAATGGGCAGTCGATACAGCCGCTCTTGATAGCGTCCGCCTGCCAGATCGCCCGGCATCAAGTCAGCAACATCTTCGGGAGTGAGGCGATCGGTTAAATCCAGTAGCCATCCGGCGGCAGCAAACTTGGGCAGCCAGACGATGTCCATCATCACCAAGTCATAGGGCGAATCTCCCAGCAAAAAGGATGAGGTGTAGAGGTCTTCGACCAGGTTTGAGGCGTTTGGTCCTTCAACAACATCAATTTTGATATCTGGATTTTCGGCTTCAAACGCTTTGACCAGGTGTTCTCCCTGCGCTGCATCGAGGGCAGAAGTCAACAAGCTGACGTGAACTGGTTCTTGAGTTCGGGCAGGGGGAGCTACCCAGATAATGAACAACGCAAACAAAATTGCCAGCCCAAACCAGATTACAGGTTTAGCAAGCCAGCGTGAACCTGTGCGGAAAAGGGTTTTGGGCATTGTGACTCCACCCGGATCAGCGCAAAAGGGTTTGTCTCATTAGACTGTAAACGTCTCAAGAGATATGTCTAGCTTACGCATCTGGTGGATTTAGGGAAAGAGGAGCAAGAGAAGTGACAGGAAAATTTAAGGGAACCTCTGGGAAGAAATTAAGCCAAACGGCTCGAAATTCCTCCTGTGAAGGGAGATTTAGGGAGATCTCAAGCCCTGGAAGACCAATCCGAAGTTCTTCTCAAACCTCCTTGTAATTGATTGATTGATCGTTTTTATAAAAGCTTGTAATAATCTGTCGGATGAATCATTCTGCTCAGTTATTTTGCTAAATCTTGAAGCAGTGCCCCAGCAATTTGTCGCCATTCTGCATCCAGTTCTGAGGTGCATTCTGGCTGCCTTGCGCGATCGTACCAGTAGCGGGCGTTGCTCATATCTCCTTCTCTGCGATGCAGATAGGCATGTACCCAGGCACTCTCTGGATCAGTTCCATCGCCCAAAAACTCATGGGCCTGTTGCCAGCCGTTGCGCTTGTCGTACCAGAGTGCCTGCAATGCAAGGGGTAAATTGAATGGAGGACGATCAGCTACCTGAGTAGAGTGAAAAAATTCGTCGAATGTCATGGTTTGAACTGCTTGCGCTCCCCTGCTGGCTAACGTCGCGTCTGCGAAGAGCCGACCTTATTTTCGGGCTGTAACCGAGCCTGGAAATCGCTACAGTCCAGAGCACTTTCGGTCAAGACGGTTTCTGGACGAACCGCACAGCGCAGATAGGGATTGTTGGTAAAAAACTGGCACTGATAGCAAGGAATTTTTTGGGCAACTTTGACTTTGCGGTTGCCGCCATAAACCAGCTTGGGCAGTCCCAGAAAAACGGCAGTGGCGATCGACCAGAGGAGAACAAAGCTAATCGGAATAAAGAATAAAAGGCTATCCGGGGGCTGTGTTTGTTCCTGTTGAGGAACGTTTGAGGAGACAGCCTGCTGCGAAGCAATCAGCATAGCTTCAGTCTGGTCAGGTGCGATGTCATTGCCGTTCATTGCCGTTCACGATGGTTAGGTAACTGTTGTCTAGTAAGTAACTGTGTTAAGTAACTGTTGTCAGGATCAGTTTTTCAGAATTGGCAGGCGGGGAATAGGTTTAAGGCACAGCGATCGCTTGTGAAACCTCTAATTGTTTCAGGAAGAACCTGACAAGTCCAAGCTCCTCCCGATCGTTCGATCGCCGCAGCTTTTCAGATTCTGATACGGCAAATTTTCAGATTCCGATTAAGAGACGGTTTCCTCTGCTGCCGGAAGCTGGGCTATAGGCTTCATGTCAGAGCCGTAGAGCTCAACGAACCGCTTGTAGAGCCACATCGTATCCCGTTCAGAAGTTCGATTACTAGGATTCAGCAGACGGTTGAGATTGCGCTCAGCCAGCTTTTGCAGGTAAGGCAGATCTTCAAACAGTGTGAGACAAGCTGAGAAGTGCAAAATTGCTTGCAGAATCGGACGGGGCCACTTAAGGTCGCTGTAAATGTCGATCAGAAACTTATGGCGATTTTCGTCGATTGGCACAACGTTAAATAGAACCGTGATGCGCTTGCCGTTATAGGCTGGGATGCTCAGCTCAACGGTGTAGGGAGTCAGCAGCGTCAAATCTACTTCCACAATTGGCTGCCGCCAGATGCGGAGCGCGTTCATGGGCGAATCGAGCGTGGTTTGAAACTTCACTTTGCCGCCGATCGCCGTAGGCTCTACATCGCTTACCTGAATCACTCTCAAGTTACCCAAACTAAAGTTGTGAATGCTTTCCAAGTGTTTCAGGTTCAGCAGGTGGTAAATCTGGCAAACGTAGGGGAATGGCAGAATGTATCCCTGGCTGATCACATGATTCTCGCGCATCTCGTGCATTCTTGCTTGAGTGCGATGGGCAAAGCTTTCAAACGAGTGGCTGAGCTGGGATGCAGCCTGGAGTGCCCTGGTTCCTCCATCTTCTTCTTGCTGGTTGGGCTTGAGATAAAGCCAGGTCAAAAAGAAGAATGAAGCCATGATCAGCTGCAAGACTTCACCGGGCGAGGGCGCACCATGGGCGAAAGCAGCAATCCCACGATCGGCAATGCCAAAGAGCCAGGAAGG
>NZ_JACJOR010000344.1:0-13842 GCF_014695615.1 Leptolyngbya sp. FACHB-711 | reverse complement strand
CATACTTATCAGAAGCTCGATCGCTATCAGGACGGTTTTCCTGCAACTAAAACGGCTGAATCAGCCGGGGAAGATGGAGTAAAGCCAGATGAATCTGCATCAGAAGATCCAGCCCGGCTTCTCGAGAAAACGCTAACAGAACTGCAAGAATTAGTCGGTTTAGCCAACATCAAAGAAGAAGTTCAAACGCTCACAAATTTCCTGAAGGTGCAAAAGGTGCGAGCCGAACGCGGACTGGCACAAACCTCGGTTTCGCTGCACTGTGTTTTCTGCGGTCCACCGGGAACGGGCAAAACCACGGTGGCGCGATTAATGGGCAAGATTTTTCGCGGCTTGGGTTTTTTGAAGAAAGGCGAGCTCATCGAAACCGATCGCTCTGGAATGGTGGCAGGCTACGTCGGTCAAACAGCAAAAAAAGTGGATGATTTAATTAATTCTGCGCTGGATGGCGTCCTATTTATTGACGAAGCATACGCGTTGGTTCCTGAAGAATCAGGACGAGATTTTGGGCAAGAAGCGATCGATATTTTGCTCAAACGAATGGAAGATTACCGCGATCGAATGGTTGTGATTGTTGCTGGATACACCGATGAAATGACCCACTTTATTGGATCAAATCCAGGTTTAGAATCTCGGTTTAACCGTTATTTTTACTTCAAAGACTACACGCCCGAAGAACTGCTGGCAATCTACGAGAAAATGGGCGAAAAAAGCCACTTTAAACTGACTCCGACTGCCCGTGAAAAACTGCATCAGCTATTAGAAAATCTGTACGTTAACCGCGATCGAAACTTTGGAAACGGTCGTCTGATCAGAAATTTATTTGAAAAGACGATCGAGCGGCAGGCAAATCGCTTAGCAGTGTTGTCTAACTTTACCAACGAGATACTAATGACGATCGAACCCGATGATATTCCGACGCAGTTTGAAAGCGATCGAATGAGTATTACAAATCAGGCTTAAGCGGTTGTTTGAACAGTTGGCACTAGCGTTTTGCTTGCAGAATGACGATCGCGAGTCCGCCTGCGGCAAGTCCCCAGAAAGCGGAGCTAACACCAAGTAAGCTAATGCCCGATGCGGTCACGAGAAAGGTAATCAGGGCAGGTTCTCGGTGTTTCTCATTAGTCAGCGCGACGGCTAAGCTATTGCCGATCGTTCCCAGCAGAGCTAGCCCTGCGATCGCTAAAACCAACTCCTTGGGAAAGGCAGCAAAAACCGCACTTACTGTTCCACCCAATAGTCCAATCAGTGCGTAAAAGACTCCGGCAGCAACAGCGGCAATATATCGTTTTGAGGAGTCTTCGTGCGCTTCGCGTCCCAAGCAAATCGCGGCAGAAATGGCTGCCAGATTGATTGCATAGCCGCCAAAAGGCGCAAGAACCAGCGTTGCAGCTCCCGTCCAGCCAATCAGCGGCGAAATGGGAACCTGATAGCCAGAGGCACGGATCACGGCAACACCCGGAACATTTTGCGATGCCATTGTAATGACAAACAAAGGCAGGGCAACCCCAACCAAAGCGGCGATCGACCATTGAGGCGAAGTGAAAATTGGCTGACCGAACTGCAACTGAATGGTTTCAAAGTGCATTAATCCCTGGAGGCTAGCGATCGCCGTCCCGACCAGTAGAGCTACAATCACGGCATAGCGAGGCAGCAGGCGACGAGCCAGGAGGTAGGCGCAAAACATGGCAAAGCTCATGAGAAATCGCGTCTGCATCACAGTAAAGATCTCTAGCCCGAAGCGCAACAGAATTCCTGCCAGCATTCCAGAGGCGATCGACACCGGAATCCGATTCATCGCACGTTCAAACCAGCCGCTAAAGCCGCAGAGCGTCATCAGCACTGCCGAAATCAGAAAAGCTCCGACTGCTTCTGCCATTGGAATTCCGGCGGCTGCGGTCGTTAACATGGCGGCTCCCGGAGTAGACCAGGCGGTCGCGATCGGCACTTTGTAGCGCAGTGATAGCCCGATAGAGGTGATGCCCATGCCTAACCCTAGAGCCAGCATCCAGGAGCCAATCTCTGCCTCAGATGCACCCAGGGTTTGCGCTGCCTGAAACACAATCACCGCAGAACTCGTAAACCCGACTAATACCGTCACAAATCCAGCGACGATCGCCGAAAAAGAGAGGTCGTTGAAAAAGCTTTTTGCAGAAACCATTGCCCAAATCCCGTCGCTTAATCCCGCCCTTAAGCTACCAGTGCTGCGGCTCAGTTCTCTTGGACAAAATTGCTCTTGCGGTACTGTCCCGGCGTGATGCCAAAGGTTTGTTTGAAACTGCGGTTCAGGTGGCTCTGGTCATAAAAACCGCTTTCTAGCGCAATCTCAGCCAGAGGCTTCCCACTGCGGAGCGATCGCTTTGCCTGCATGAGCTGCCAGTGCTTCTGATAGGCGTGGGGCGGCAAGCCCACCTGCTGCTGAAAACTGCGAATTAAGTAATAGGGACTTAACCCGACGAGATTAGCTAAAGTGTCGATCGAAACGGATTCAGCATAATGCGCTTCCAGGTATGCCCGGACTTGAGCAACGGCTTTTGATTCGGGCTGAGGCAGAGAAATTCGATCGCGGCAGGACGCATAACGTAGAAAAAGCTGAGACAAAGCTTTGAGTAAAAGGGACTGCTGTTCAAGCAGAGAAGCAGGTTGGCTCAGGGCATGAAACAATTGGTAAAATATGGTTTGCAACGATCGATCCGCCACTACCGGTTCACGAAATGCAGGCATTTGTCCCTGCCATTCAAGCTGTGTCAGCACCGTTTCGACGATCGACAGGCTGAGGTACAGATCACAAAAGCTCCAGTGAGTTTGGGGCAGCACTGCTCCGGTATGCACAGTGCCCGGATTGATCAAATGAAAACTGCCGGGCGAGGCGATATAGGTTTGGCCTCCATGCTGAAAGCAGCCCTGACCGCTGAGGTTCATGCCGATCGTATAAGACTCATGAAAGTGTTTGCCAAAGCGATGGCGAGACAAGTGAGCGTGATACAGCTCAATTCCAGGAATACTTGATTCACAGAGTCTGGCGAATTCTCGGTTTGGATGCTGGTCAGAATTCATCATTCATCTTGCCCCGCTCGCACTGTCCAACAACAAACCCCAACAACAAACTTCCCCCCAATTCTGAGAGGAAGCTGAATTTTAGCGAATTATCCTCAAGCGTTCATTGGATTAGGAGCGCATCACCCCCGGCAATCGAAGAAGATCCGTTACGCTGCGCTAATTCATCCTACTAAAGCAATCCGTTCAGGTATGCCTCGATCGCTGCATTGACCAGTTCCGTCATTGGTTTGCCCTGCTCGGTTGCCATGTCCTTGAGTCGCTGATACAGCTCAGGACGAACCGAAATTCGGTGGCGAGGCTTGCTAGTCGGGGCTATTTTCTCTTCCAGAACGGTGGGATCGTAGGTTGCCGCAAATTGACGCAGCGCCTCAAACCCGACGCGATGGCAGAAATCACCAAAGCTTTCCTCAGGCAGACGCGACTGCTTGAAGTAAATAAACAGCGGCTCCAGCGTCACCTCCAGATCATCGATCGCCATATTGTCCAAATAGGGAGCCGAGAGGCGCGTCTGGTTTGGCTCAGCACCTAGCCAGATTTGATAAGCATTCGGCGACTGACCCACAAAGCCCAGCTCTGCCAGATAAGGACGGGCACAACCGTTCGGGCAGCCTGTCATGCGGGTAACCAAGGATTCCTGCGGTAGTCCAACTTTGTTGAGCAGGGCGCGAATGCGATCGAGGATCGAAGGCATGATTCGCTCGGATTCCGTCACTGCCAGGCCGCAGGTGGGTAGCGCAGGACAAGCCATTGAGTAGCGAACGAGCGGATCAATTTCCGTCTCTTTTTTCACGCCGCAGCGATCGAGAATGCCCTGGATCTCGTCTTTGTTTGCTGGATCGATTTCCGACAGAATGACGTTGTGATTGGGCGTAAGGCGTATCGGCAGCGCAAATTTCTCCTCGATCTCGCGCAGAGCCGTCTTGAGCTGGAAGGAGCCTTCGTCCTTCACGCGCCCGTTTTCGATCGAGATGCCCAAAAACAGCTTGCCATCGCCCTGGTCGTGCCAGCCGAGGTAGTCTTCGTACTTGAACTCAGGCAGCGGTCTGAAGGGCTGAATCGGTTTGCCAAAATAGCCTTCGACCGTTTCGCGGAACTTGTCTACGCCCCAGTCGTGCAGCAGGTATTTCATCCGGGCGTGTCTACGGTTTGCCCGATCACCGTTATCGCGCTGGGTTGCCAGGATCGCCTGCATCAGGTCATAGATATCGTCTTTGTCTACATAGCCGATCGGGTCTGCAGCACGGACGATCGTTTCTTCTTTATTGTGCGTCCGTCCCAGTCCGCCGCCTGCATAAACGTTGAAGCCTTCCAGCTCATCGCGATCGTTAAGGATGACCACCAGGCTCACATCCTGCGAGAACAGATCCACCGAGTTATCGCCCGGAACCGTGATGGCGATTTTGAACTTGCGCGGCATAAAGTACGTGCCGTACAGGGGTTCCTCGTTGTTAGGAATTGTCACTCCTTCACGGGTGCGCTGACGGGCTGCGATTACGTCTGGGTGAGGTTCTGCGGTGATTGCCTTCTCGCCATCCAGCCAAATTTCGTAGTACGCGCCTGTGTGGGGAGCCAGCAAATCGGCGATCCGATCGGCATATTCTTTGGCGTAGACGTAGGCAGGTTTATTCTTGTAGGTGGCAGGCGGAGCCATGACATTGCGGTTAATGTCGCCGCAGGCTCCTAACGTTGATCCCATGTTGCGAATCATCTCTGCCAGCACCGTTTTCAGGTTGCGCTTCAGAATGCCGTGGATCTGGAAGGCCTGGCGGGTAGTGACTCTCAGGGTGTGATTGCCATACTGCTCCGAGAGGCGATCGAGCGTCAGGTAAAGCTGTGAAGGGATAAAACCGCCCGGACTGCGGGTTCGCAGCATAAATTGATAGTCTTTCTCCTGCCCTTTGACCCGCTTGTCGCGGTTGTCCTGCTGATAGGAGCCATGAAACTTGAGGATTTGAATCCCGTCTTCGCTAAAGTGGGTGGTGTCCTGAAGAATTTCTGTAGCGACAGGTTCTCGCAGCGCATGGCTACGCTCTTTAATTCCTTCGACTTTGGAAACTTTGGGTGCAGGAGAAATCGATCGCGGCGGAGTTGTAACCATTGCAATGAGCTAGTAAAGACAGAACAAGTGGCAAGAAAGAGTATTAATCTCGATCGGGAATTTGTAACCTGAGAATTTGCAACCTGGTAATTTATAACTTGGCGATGATGAACTCGCAGGATGGCGGACAGCGTTCGTTTATTCTAGGCTCTGTTTGACTTCATTGTCCTGACCTCATACCCGGTATCCCAATCGGAAATAAGGTGAATTTTGACATCATTACGATTCTAGCATCGCATTGCTGGAGTGAGTTTGTCTGCAGTGTTAGGAAAAGTTTGAGTTTGGTGAGTGAGGGGTAGGTGGCTTTAGCGGCGGGAAACGGCTTTTGAGTGTTTGAGATACCATCGCCAAGGCAGGTCAATGCCTTGAGTTAAGCCGATGCGGGTCGTTTGAACGAATTCGAGCTGACCGGAATCTAGCTGGGTTTGCCAGGCGGGGCTGCGGTGTTCGAGCCAGAGCGGGTTTCCTGGCTGAAGCGGCTGGGCGGTGAGGCTGGTGTCAATCCTGAGGAGGCGGCAGAGTTTTCCAGGTCCAGCGGCGGCGCGGTGAGGTTTGGCGGCATCGGGGGGAGTAATCCATTCCGGCAGTGTGTCAAGCTCCAGGGCACGGAACAAAACCGCGCTTGGTCTGCCTTCTAGATCAGTGACGACATTAAAACAGTGATACATGCCGTAGATGCGATAGACATAGCTCATCCCAGCTTTGCCGAATAGGACGCGGTTGCGATCGGTTTCCCTTCGGTAGGCGTGCATTGCTGGATCGTTGGGCGTGTAGGCTTCGGTTTCCACAATTAATCCCCGATAAATCTGTCCGTCGACAAACTGGCGCACGACAGTACAGCCCAGCAGGTCGGGAGCAACCTCGGTTGCATCACGGGAAAGCCATTCGGGGGCGATCGGGAAACCATCAGCGGATGGGGAAGCAGATAGCACAGGGGAAAACCAGAAGTTGCAGAATAAAAAATAAAGGCCTAACAAAGCACGATCGTAAAGAATATTAGTTCATCCTCGTTACCCCATCGATTTTTGCTCCACAATCGGATAAATTAATTTGGCTTTGATCCAGCAGTGCTGCATTTAGCCTGGTTTGATCCCGAAAGCCGAGAATATCCCTCCTTTGCCCGATCGTCTTTCGTGGATTGGATTCGGTAGAATCTCGATCAATGTCAACCTGCATTGTCAACCCGTCAACGTCAAAAACTAAAGGAGTGTGATTGCAACGATGGATGTCAAACTGATCTTATTGGCCCTGACCCCGGTTTTTATTGTGGCTTGCCTCTTCTTCGGCACGAGAAACGGCTTTTACGATACCGATAACTACCACGGAAATGGCTCTGCCCACTAACTCCTCAGTTGTCCGCTAAGGCACAATTAAATTCAGAATAAATTTAGAATAAAGTCAGGATTAATCCAGGCACGATCGGCGATGCCGCTCCGGTTTGCAGAGGCTTCACAGCCCTTTGAAAGGAGAGCAGGGATCGATCGGGTTTTTCCTAACTTTCACTTCTCCGGCATTGCGATAGATCCGGTTTGAGAGCATTATTCTCGTTTGCCCTTCGGGAAACTGCTTTGATCTCTTGCTGATGCTGCTACTGGTTACACGGAATCGCTGCTGTGGTCGAACTGGAATGCTTACCTTATGGAGCGGGTCAACAGGAAGAAGGGGTTGGTCTGCTGGTGCGAATGGGGTCGCATCGGATTCTGCTGGATTGCGGGTTAACAAATCTCGCGCCGCTGCTCCGTAATGCAGGTCAAAAACCGCCTGCTGATCTAGTGATTTGTACCCATGCCCATCCTGATCATGCCAGAGGGCTACTCGAACTGCATCGGGCGTTTCCTCAGATGCCGATTTATGCCAGTGAGGTAACGACACAGCTCCTACCGCTGAACTGGCTCGACCAGCCGGAAGTTTCTGCTTTTTGCCACGCCCTGCCCTGGCGATCGCCCGTTGAGTTTCGGGAAGGACTCAGTGCAGAGCTGGTTCCAGCAGGTCATCTGCCCGGGGCTGCTGCTATTTTGCTCACCCACACCACCCCAGAGCGATCGTATACGCTGTTTTACACCGGGGATTGCTTACTGTCGAATTCTCGTTTGGTAGATGGCCTGCCGCTGGAAGAGCTGCGCGGACTCAAGCCCGATGTGCTGATTATGGAAGGCAGCTATGGCACAGCCCGCTATCCCCACCGCAGACAGCAGGAAAACCAGCTTGCTGAACGGATTCATCACGCGATCGGCGAGGGTCAGTCGGTGCTGCTGCCGACTCCAACCCTGGGGCTGGGGCAGGAAATCTTGATGCTGCTGCGGAGCCATCATCACTTCACCGGACGCGATGTGGATATCTGGGTGGCGGGAAGCGTGGCACTGGGCTGCAATGCCTATCTGGAAATGCTGTCTCACTTTCCCAGTTCAGTGCAAAATTTTGCCCGGCATCAGCCCCTATTTTGGGATGAGCGTATTCGTCCTCGCGTGCGGCATTTGCACCTGAAGCAGAACGGTAAAAACGGGGGCAATAATGGCAACGGCAGTGCAGCCATGAATCGGTTTCCCTGCATTGTGTTGACCGACCAGGAAGCAGATCTGAGCGATTACTGCCTGCCCGATAGCGGTCCCTGGCTGCTGCTGGTTCCGCAACAGTTTGGGCGATCGGCGATCGACCCGGCTCTGCTGCAAATGCTGGAAGATTCGCCGACCCTAAATCGGTTGCTGCAAAGCGGACAATTATCGATCGAGTCTTATTTTCTGGGCGACCACTGCGACGGAACCGGAACCACTCAGCTCATTCATAATCTGCGCCCGCAGCACGTTATCTTTGTGCATGGTTCTCCGGCGTATCTTAGTGATTTAACCAGTCTGGAAGAACTGCAAAATCGCTATCATCTGCACACGCCTGCTGCCGGAATCCGAGTCGACCTGCCGATCGGTGAAACCTTTATTCAGCCTGCTGCCCCCGATGCCCGCTATGAAGGTGAACTTTCAGCTCAGGAAACGGCAGTCACGATCGTCGTACCCGCAGCCATTACCTCCGATCCCCGCTGGCAAAACTTTGCTGATACCGGGCTGATCGAGGCACGCTGGCAGGGCGAAGAACTGATTCTACGCGGACTGCATCAGCGTGAGCTATTGCATCAAAGCAGTGAGTCCAGCTTGCCCACCGATGTTGAATGCTGCGCAAACTGCCTTCACTTTCGGGGACAGCGATGCTGGAATCAGGCCTCGCCTTTATTTGGCTTTAAGGTAACGCCTGAGGGCTACTGTCCGGCGTTTGAGCCAGTTCCCGTGCGGCTGGACGATCGCTAGGGTCGATCGAGTTAAGCCTTTAGGAATCTATCGCTTCACCCCAACCGAATATCAGCTTCAAATCGGCGAACTGTAGCCCCTAAACCACTAAAAATCGGGCAACCCAGCCGGATTACCCGATGCACAATTGGCTTAAACGCCTGAGTTCTGTTTAATACTGCGGAACAGACGGATCGATTTCCTGACTCCAAGCATTGATCCCGCCTTTAACGTTGATGCCGTCAATGCCAGACTGCTTCAAAACACCGATCGCTTTAGCCGATCGCCCGCCCATCTTACAATGAACAATCAGCTTGTGCCCATTGACGAGTTCCCGCACTTTTTCAACGCCGCCACCCTCTTCGATATCTGGTAGAGGAACCAGCACCGAGCCGGGAATCTTGGCAATGTCGTACTCGTTCGGATTGCGAACATCGAGCAGCACATAATCCGATGCGCCGCTATCGAGGATTTCTTTGAGCTGCTGAACGGTAATTTCTTCCATGGCTGCCTGTTGCTGTGCTTCTGCTGCTTTTGCTTGAGGAATGCCGCAAAACTCTTCGTAGTCAATCAGCTTCTCGATCACGGGACGAACCGGATTCGGGCGCAGTTTCAGTTCACGGAAGGTCATGTTTAGCGCATTGTAGAGCAGCAGCCGACCGCTCAGCGTTTGCCCCACGCCCATAATGATTTTCACCGTTTCCGTCGCCTGAACTACCCCAATCAGTCCGGGGAGAATGCCCAGCACACCACCCTCAGCGCAAGAGGGAACCAGTCCGGGTGGCGGCGGTTCGGGATAGAGGTCGCGATAGTTCGGTCCATCCTGATAGTTAAAGACCGTTGCTTGCCCTTCAAACCGGAAAATTGAGCCGTAGACGTTGGGCTTACCCGCCAGCACACAGGCATCGTTCACCAGATAGCGCGTCGGGAAGTTGTCTGTGCCGTCTACCACCACATCGTAGGGTTCGATAATGCCCAGCGCGTTTTCGGCAGAGAGACGAGTTTCGTAGAGGTCAACCTGACAGTAGGGATTGATTTCCAGAATGCGATCTTTTGCAGACTGAATTTTGGGCTTGCCAACCCACGATGTGCCGTGGATCACCTGCCGTTGAAGGTTCGAGAAATCGACTACGTCAAAATCAACGATGCCGATTCGCCCAATACCTGCCGCCGCTAAGTAGAGCAACAGTGGAGAGCCGAGTCCGCCTGTGCCGATGCACAGAACACTCGCGGCTTTCAGGCGTTTTTGCCCCTCTAGCCCAACCTCCGGCAGGATCAGGTGACGTGAATAGCGTTCGTAGTCGTCTTTGGTTAATTGAATGTCATCCAGATTCGGATTCAGCATGATACGAGTAACACTGCATGAAGAGATACAAAGGTTTTGAGGGGATTGGGCGTGACTTGCCTTTTTCTATTACAGCAGGTCTGCTGCATTCTCGATCGCATGATGTTAAGAATCAGGATTTCTTTAGGGTTGGAGTGGGGAGTAGATGGGTGGATAGGGGGCAGGGGCAGGGGCGATAAAGGGGGAGGTTTAGAGCGTTTTGTGGGATTGAGCCAGTTTTCACGGATGCTGGGTAGAAATGGCTCGGAGATAATTCGCGTATTCGCCCTGATAACGATCGGTTGCCTGATGTCCCTCGTACCAAAGCCAAGAGTCTCGTTTACCTTGAGTATTGCTGTCATTTCGGGAGTATTTGGAGGGGGTCATGCTGGCTTAGCTCAGCCTGATCCTGCGGCAATTTCGTCTCTGACTGGAGGGCATACTGCTTCTACCGTATCTTCAGCACAGTTTACTTTTGCCCCGTTGTCGCCCTCATGCCCTTTCCCACCCATTCCCTTATCGGAATCGACTGACGAAATAATAAGTTTTTCCCTCTTCGTAAAACCTGCCACATCGGAGCCAGAGCAGGTTCAAAGCTCCCTGCTGGGGGAGAGTTCGGAAAACCAATGGCCGTTGGAAGCCGCAGGAATCAGTCCGGAAATTGTCAGGCTTATCCGCGCAGGGCAGCTTGAAGCGGCATTGGCGTTAGTACCAAAAATTCAGAATCCGTATGAGCGTGAGGCAACTCTAGCAAGTATTAGCGAGGCTTACCTTCAGCGCGGACAATTGCAGCAGGCAGAGACGATCGCGCTTGGTATTCCGGCTCCTTCCTTGCCAGAGGGCGAACTCCACGATGTCGAACCCTACGATGGTGAGTATCCTTTCGGGCGAGATTGGGCAATATCATCGGTCATCACCGCCTACATCAATGCCGGACAGTTAGACTCCGCTTTGGCATTGGTTAATCAGCGAGATGAGGAGGACAGGCTACCTTTTTTGCTTGACATTGCGGAGCATTATCAGGTGCAGGGTCAGCCAGCCAAGGCTTTAGCAGTGCTGGATCTTGCTCTAGCTAACTATCGCAGCGAAGAGGAAGAGAAAACGGAAGAACTCGCCAAATACTCCCTTGAAGCCGCCAATGCCATTCGCTTTACGACTCTTGCTAGGTTTATGGGAATTTATTCGGTGGCAGGAGGAGCGAGACAAGCTGCTGCATTAGCAAACGAACTGGTAACACTCGTTCAGAGCTTTACAAGGCAGACTTTGCTTACCCTATACATATTGCTGGGTACTGCCTACGTTTATGAAGCAGTAAACCAGAAGGAGCAAGCAAATTCTGTTCTTACGTTCGTTCTTCAGAGTACAGAAGCTCTGGAAGAATCGTATGTCAAAGCGATGATTTTATCTGGGGTAGCCAGAGTGTACACAGCCTTGGAAGAGAACGATCGCGCCCAGCAAGTTTTATATCAGGCTCAGGAGCTTGCTGATGCTGTCAGTGAAGCTTCTCAGCAGAGTGTCAGCACGGTGTCACTCATCCCAACCTATCTTGCACTCGGTCAACCTGAGAATGCCTTACGCATTACAGAAGCGATCGAACCCCTTGAATTACGTCAGCAAGTTCAGCAGGCGATTACTTGTGCCCAGGCAAATCCATCTCGGTAATCAGAAGTTCCTCGGGTTGAAACTGATGGGCTGAATCAAGCTGCCAGCCGCGAACGTCCTGTGCTTTACCCTGCTGCACAGAGACAATCACATAAACATATTCCGCCCAAGCCAGAACCCGATCGCATTCTGAAGGCACTGCATGATGATCCGGGTGAGAGTGATAGATACCCAGTACTGTCCAGCCTCGATCGCGGCAATATCTCTGAGCTTTGAGTAAATCTCTGGGATCGATCCAGTAGCGATCGGCTTTTGCGCCTTGTGCAATTTGGGCAGCCGGGATTTGTAGGGCGAGTTCGGCGGTTGCTTCCTTTGTCCAGGCGTTTGGCGTTTCGTAGATTTCGCAAACCTGTTTGTTGCCCAATTTGTTGCCCGATCGATCGCGTTGACCCAGCAGTAATCCGCAGCATTCTTCAGGATAGGTGCGCTCTGCCTGGGTTTGAATCTGGTGTAGCTGGGTTGGGGTCAGGTGCAGTGTCACGGGTTCTTTTCCCTTTATTCCCTGCCATTCTAGATCGGCTGCTTCGGGGTTCTCTCAGGAGAAATTTGAAGGATTAGGAAACTGGAGTTAATTTGCTGGGCTGAGACAGCAAGAGAGCCGATCGCCACAGACCACAGCGACAGACGATCGGGCAATAGTAGCGAATCAGGTTTTGCTGCCGTGCGCTGGGCAAAGTTTGAATCACATCATATTTGGCAATGGCTCTGGCAATTCGACGCGCATCATCGCTGGGGATGCCTGCTTGAGCCAACTTGCGCCAGTAGCGCAGCATCGTGTGTTTTGTGATGATGGTTTGGGCGATCGACTTTGCATCTTCGGGAGGGACACCGAGGGCAATCAGTTTTTGTGAATCAAAATGCAGCAGATTCATGGGGAGAATCAAGTCAGCCAGGGGCAGGCGAGTGATTTGCGGCTGGAGCTGAATCATAGAAGGCAGTGAAGCGAATGGTTTAGTTGATGAATGGTTTAGTTAATACAGTGATCCAAGCCTGCATGCGGGAGTTTCAGTCGTGACTCTATGATTTTCTGATGGAATTCTGCGTGATTTAAATCACTTTCGTGATTAAACTAGCGGTGTAGCAAGTAGCGGCCACTTGCCGATTGGGTAGGGATGAGCAATTTGCAACCTTTCTTCAGCCGCTTCGCTAGAATCCCCGCAATAATCATTAACACTTCAGCGATAATAGAACTACCACTGTGGGTGTTGCTGTCGCTTAGCGGTCAGTTTAAGCTTGCAGCAAAGCTGTCTCGTCTCGGGTGTTTTTTGGGAAGGTACTGTTTTGGGAATTGATCTTCGCAGCTACGTTTATCTCGACAACCTTCAGCCCCAGCACGCCGCTTACCTTGGGACGCAGGCATTAGGGTTTTTGCCCCTGCCGGGGGATTCCTCGCTCTGGGTGGAGATTGCGCCAGGAATTGAAATCAATCGCCTGATGGACATCGCCCTGAAGTCGGCTTCGGTGCGCCCGGGGGTGCTGTTTATTGAGCGATTGTATGGGCTGCTAGAAATTCACTCCAGTCGTCAGAGTGATACCCTGGCTGCCGGACGTGCAATTTTAGATTACATCGGGGTGAGTCCGCGAGACAGCCTTAAGCCCCGGATTATTTCCAGCCAGATTATTCGCAACATTGACGCTCACCATACCCAGCTCATTAACCGCACCCGCAAGGGAAATATGCTGCTTGCTGGGCAAACGCTCTACATTATGGAATGCGAACCTGCTGCTTATGCGGCTCTAGCTGCCAACGAAGCGGAAAAAGCAGCTTTGATCAACATTCTGCACATTTCAGCGGTGGGCAGCTTTGGGCGACTTTATCTCGGTGGCCAGGAGCAGGACATTATTGCGGCATCCAGGGCAGTGCTCGGTTCGCTGGAAAGCATATCTGGTCGGCAGCTTGAACTGGGCGGACGCAAAGAGTAATTCTTTTTTAGGTCAGCTTACAGCGAATCTATAGGAGGCACAGGCAGGGGCGCAGCGGGCATTATGGCAAATTCAGAACATCTGGCACTGCTGAAATGGGGAGCAATCGGCTGGCAAGACTGGCGACTGCACCATCCTGAAATTGACCCCGACTTGAACGAAGCGGATCTGCGCGGCTTTGATCTGAGCCGATTAGATTTGGGTCGGGCAAACCTGCGTCGAACGTCCCTGGCTTCGGCAAATCTGAGCCAGGCTGTGATGCGATCGGCTGACCTCACCCGTGCCAATTTATATGAGGCAATTCTGATTCACGCTGACCTGACCGAAGCAGACCTGAGCGATGCTCACCTGATTGGCACAACCGTAGATGGAGCTGATCTTCAAGGGGCAATTTTGCGGAATGCCGACCTGCGCGAAGCTAGTTTGATCCAGGCAGATCTGAGCCTGACGGATTTAATTGGAGCCGACCTCCGACAGGCAAATCTGCGATCGGCTGACCT
>NZ_JACJOR010000343.1:0-6655 GCF_014695615.1 Leptolyngbya sp. FACHB-711 | reverse complement strand
CAGCTTCGATTTCATTCTCGATACTGTCTCTGCCAAACACGACATCAACGCCTATCTCAACCTGCTCCGGCTCGACGGCAACATTACTCTGGTTGGCGCACCAGAAAAGCCACTGGATGTCGCCGCATTCAGCCTGATCATGGGTCGCCGTAGTCTTTCTGGCTCTATGATCGGTGGCATCGCCGAAACCCAGGAAATGCTCAACTTTTGCGGTGAACACAATATTACTGCCGATATCGAAGTCATCCCGATCCAGAAAGTCAACGAAGCCTACGATCGCCTGCTCAAGTCTGATGTGAAGTACCGC
Source organism: Leptolyngbya sp. FACHB-711 (assembly GCF_014695615.1). Taxonomy (NCBI): domain Bacteria; kingdom Bacillati; phylum Cyanobacteriota; class Cyanophyceae; order Leptolyngbyales; family Leptolyngbyaceae; genus Leptolyngbya; species Leptolyngbya sp. FACHB-711. The sequence continues at coordinate 6,348 of NZ_JACJOR010000343.1, read as the reverse complement.
TTTGTCATTGATATGGCATCGCTTAAATCGGAATAAACGAGGTGAAACCTCGGCTGATTGATGAGTCTATTAGGTAGAACTCAATAGTGACTCAGCAAAGAGAGGAAATAGGATGATTAAAGACAAAGTTGTGATTATTACCGGTGCATCTTCAGGGATTGGTGAAGCAACTGCAAAATTGCTTGCAAGCAAAAGCGCGAAAGTTGTACTGGGCGCACGACGCGGGAATCAACTGAGACAACTCGTTGATGAAATTCAAAAAGTTGGCGGACAAGCCGTTTATCAAGTGATGGATGTGGTGAACCCATCGGATAACGCGGCGATCGTTGAGCTTGCCCAAGAAACATTTGGTCGTGTCGATGTGATTTTCTTGAATGCGGGCATCATGCCCACTGCTCCACTTTCTGCATTGAAAACGGAGGAATGGAATCAAACGGTGGATGTCAATATTAAGGGTGTCCTCAATGGTGTCGCTGCGGTGTTACCAATGTTTGTTAGCCAAAAATCTGGGCATGTGATCACAACGTCATCGGTGGCTGGATTAAAAGCTTATCCAGGGGGTGCGCTCTACGGTGGAACGAAATGGTTTGTCCGCGATTTCATGGAAGTTCTCCGTATGGAGTCTGCCTAGGAAGGGACTAACATTCGGACTGCGGCCCTTTATCCCGCGGCAATTAACACGGAGTTGTTAGGTCAGATTACCGACCAGGATGCGGCTGAAAAAATGACCAAGCTGTATGAGCAATATGGCATCTCACCCGATCGCGTTGCCAATGTTATAGCGTTTGCGATTGACCAGCCAGAAGACACCAACGTAAATGAATTTACGATTGGTCCAACTACGCAGCCTTGGTAAGGAGAGAGTTAGTGGTTAGGCTGAGGGCGATCGCATTTTGATGGGGCAATCACACAAAAGCACAAATTTGACGATAGCAATAGCGACTTGCAGAGGAAGTAAGCGTGGATGCTACTCGTTTGGAGGCAATTTAGCGACAGTGTTTTTGCAATTGCATCATCCTTCTGATAGCCGCCGCCCGATATGGTGTAGTGATGATTGTCGCTACATACCGTTACTTCAGTGAAAGCAACAAATGGTTATAGTCCATGACCTTCGCACCTAATGGCTTTAAACTTTGTTCAGCAAAGGACTGAAGGAGAAAAAACAATGCCTCATATCAGTATCAAGCTTTATCCTGGCAGGTCGGAACAGCAGAAAGTTCGGGTTGTCGAGCAAATCGTGAAAGACGCTATGTCAATTCTGGAAAGCAGCGAAGACTCGATTTCGGTAGCGATTGAAGAAATCAATCCAGAGGATTGGGTAGAGAAAGTCTGTAAACCAGACATTGTGAATAACCCAGAAAAGCTCTACAAAAAGCCAGGATATAACCCACTTAAATAGCAATAGACGGCTTCGACTTTTAACTGCCCACGTGGTTCAGTCAGTCACCACACTCCAGAGCGAATACTCGCTGTGGTGGAGACAACCTGAAGCAGAAGTGATCCCAACCCTTGAGGAACTTGGCATCGGATTTGTCCCCTACAGTCCACTAGGAAGGGGCTTTCTTACAGGCAAAATCGACGCAAGCACAACCTTCGACAGTTCCGACTTCCGGAGTGGTCTGCCTCGCTTTACACCAGAGGCACTGAAAGCAAATCAAGCCTTGATCGATCTACTGGACAGCATTGCAGAACAAAAACAGGTAACACCTGCCCAAATTGCACTTGCCTGGTTACTGGCTCAGAAGCCGTGGATTGTGCCAATTCCGGGCACTACAAAACTGCATCGCTTGGACGAAAACATCGGGGCGATCTCCGTCGAACTCACGCCCCAAGATTTGCAAAGCATCAACGATGCTGCCGCCAAAATTACTGTGCAAGGAGCGCGTTACCCCGAAAAGTTGGAGCAACTGACAGGTCGGTTGTGACTGAGCAGATTATATTGCGCAATTTGCAAATGGCTTGCGCTTTATCGTGAAGCCTAAAATCCTTACATAGTAGCAACTTTAGCTTTTTTAGAACTTTTACATCTACATCAATCCTAAGAGCAAATGACCTGCGCAAAATTATTCTCTGGAATCTGGAATAATTCCTCAAGCGAAAATTGCCCTTGTTGGACGCTTGCAAATGAGTTGCGCAAAATTTCAGCCGCTGAAGATATTGATGTAAAGGAGTTTCAGGCTTCGTTAAATCTGCGATCGCCAGTAATCATGCAAACAGTCTTATGCCTCTGAAAATTGTCCCTCTAAATCGCTTGCAAATGAGTTGCGTAAAATTTGTAGACACTGAAAGCCTTACAAATAAAGCTATTTAGGACATGCATAGCTAGGATAATTCCCCTATACAGTCAACCCACCATCAATGACGATCGCCTGACCCACAATGTAGGATGCTTGAGTTGAAGATAACCAGAGAATGGCAGCAGCAATTTCCTCAGGTTGGGCAAATCGACCGATGGGAATGGAATCGGCTAATTTTTGCATAGACTGCGATCGCTGTTCTGGTGACAACTCTGCCCAACGACGCTCTAGTCGTGGAGTATGCACTAACCCAGGACAAACGGTGTTAATGCGAATGCCCTGACGAATATATTCCAATGCAGTTGAGCGTGTGAGTCCGACTACGCCATGCTTGCTCGCGGTGTATAGAGAACCAATTGGTGTACCGCTTAATCCGTTTACAGAGGCTACATTGACGATCGTGCCATTTCTCTGTTGTACCATTTGCTGAAGCTGGTATTTCATACACAGCCACACGCCCTTCAAATTAACAGCAGGCTATAGTCTGCTTCGGATTCCGTTAGTTCGGCAGTCGGAGTCAGTGGTACGTTGGCAGCAGCGTTGTTAACAGCGTGATCGATGCGACCATACGCTTGAATCGTTTTTGTTGTCAGTGCTTCAATGTCGGCAGGGTCCGCCATATCCGCCTGTATATACAACGCCTTACCTCCAGATTGGTTGATCTCTGTCTGTAATGCCATACCTGCCTCGACTCCACGAGATGCAAAAACGACAGATGCACCCTGCTTGACAAACGCTAATACAGTCGATCGCCCAATGCCTGAGCTACCGCCTGTCACTAGAACAACGCGATCTTCAAAAGTTGGTAAATTCATAGATCACTTCAAAAAATTTCTTCATGGAGCCATGCTTCAGCTTCGGAAAGCTGGCAAAAGAAGCGTTCATTCGATCGCCCAAGATTTTGATTGTAGAGTGCCATTTTGTTGCAATCATGATGAACGTGAGCGGCTGCAATACAACGGGCGCGATCGGGATTCGGAGGAATGGTATTTTGAACTTCAAAGAGCCGAAAAAATCCAACTTCAAAACCATGTTTTGCTAAAAATGTGGGTATGACGATTCGCTGCTGTTGGTGAACTACTTTGTCCTGCTCACTCACTTCGTAACCTTGAATGTCAATCAGCATCGTAAAGTTGAGGTGTTTAGGAATCTGACGGCTCACTTGCTCCAGGCTTCGCTCCCATGCTTCAACCTGCTCCTGATGCAGTCTGCCTGAAATGCGAGTGCGGAGAATTTGTTTGGTGGAGTCCCAAGTTGTGTGCATTATTTCAGCCATCCTTTCCAAATTCCAGATATGTTGAGCGATACGATGTAGTGCTCCCGCTGAGGTAATTCCTCATTGAGCTTCATCCATAATGCTGCAACCCTATTTTCTTGAAATCCCCCAGTAGGGTTCTAAGCGAGTGATGAAAGAATTTTCAGGTCTTGAGGGACATCTAAATCAATGGCTCCTTCCACGAACGGAATGCTTAAAACGCGGGAGCGATACTGGCGGATGATGAACTTAGCCCCCACATCTCCTTGAAGCGTCTTAAGTTCTAGAAATAACGCTTTATGAAATAGGGCTGGAATACCCAAAATTTCCCCATACTCAGAAGCCACGATCGGGACATTTGTCGTCCGGTGCTTATTAATCAATTGGTGAATTAAGTCGGAAGAAACAAATGGTTGATCACAGACCATGAGAACGATCGCATCTAGTTTAGGGGCGATCGCCACCATCTCCAACCCATACCGAATTGAACTTGCTATTCCTGATTCCCATTGTTCGTTGTAAATAATTTGGATGTCCAGATTTGCTAGGTGTGGAACAATTGTCTCGGCATATGCTCCCAAAACTATCCCAATAGGCTGGCAACCAGTCTGAATCGCCACCTCTGCCATTTGTCGAATCAATGGCTTGCCTTTGTAGGCTAGAAGTTGTTTCGGTTGCCCTAAACGGTTAGAGGCTCCGGCAGCAAGAATCAGGATACCAACTCTAGACATGGCAGTTCTGGAGAAGAATGGATGGAACCCACGCGATCGCGCAGATGACGACCAGAACGCTCACTCAGTACCGCTTGAATTTCCGCCACAATGGAGAGGGCGATTTCTTCAGGTGTTTCGGCTCCGATGTCTAATCCGATTGGGTTATAAAGTTGCTGCATATGTTCGGAACTTGGGTTAACACCGTGTTCAGCCAAGTCTTCCCATAATTTTTGCATTCGCCGCTTCGGACCTAATATTCCTAAATAGCGGAGTTGAGCTGGAATTAGAGTTTTGAGAAACGCCAGATCAGTGAGATACCGATGAGTCATCACAATCGCGATGGTTTGAGGCGTTAGCAGATGATGATAGGCATTCGGCGGATCTGGGATGCAATAGAGGAGTTGATCGGCAAGGGGAAAGCGATCGTGGGTCAGTTGTTCGGGGCGATGATCAATTACTGTAACGTGCCAGCCTAATTGTTTCGCAAACTGCACTACGGGAATCGCGTCATATCCAGCCCCAAAGATCAACAATGGAACAGGTGGATGAATCACTTCTATCAATACATCAATTCGTCCAGTAGATAGAGCGTAGGACTGTACACAAGATTGTTGTTCAATGAGTGATTTTTGCACATCAGTTGCAATTCTTTGAGTAACATCTAAATTGGTTATTTGGTTGATAACTGGAGCATTAAACTTCATCATTAACCGATCGCCCACTTTGACATCTGGCACGTTATCGATAGAAAAGATTGTGGCGATCGCGCCCATTTGTTGCATCATCAAACAATCTTCTACGAATAACATTTGACTGATTACAGCACCGTTCAATGATTCGAGCAAAACATCCACAATGCCATTGCACCCTAAACCAAACCCAAACAAAATGTCATCATTGGAAGTAGTGTCGTATCGTACCAGGATAGGATCACTGTCAGTGGAGAAGAGGGAGCGCGATCGTTCTAAGATATCTGCTTCCAGGCAGCTACCACTGATGGCACTGGTCATCTCACCGTCCTCAGTCAGCAGCATTCGGGCACCCGGTCTGCGGTAAACTGAACCGCTTGTTCGTACAACAGTTGCCAGAACTGCGCGTTTTCCATTGTTTTGAATCTGTTCAAATGCTTGTAGGATTCGCTGTAATTCATAGGACTACGCCATCAACTTGTCAGGAGTGATTGGTAAATTGCGGAATCGTTTGCCTGTTGCGTGGTAAATTGCATTCGCAACAGCCGCAGCAACTCCGGTAATGCCCACCTCACCAACTCCCCGCACACCCAGGGGATTAAACGTCAAATCTGGTTGCCCTACAAAGGCTACGTCAATGCGAGGAATATCGGCATAAGCAGGATAGTGGTACGTTGCCAGGTCATACGCCACGGGATAACCTGTGTTGGGATCAATCCGGCATTCTTCCATCAATGCTTCTCCAATGTCCATGATCACGCTGCCTCGCACTTGGCTGGCTGCAGCTTTGGCATTCATGACCCGTCCAATGTCCATCACTGAAACCCAACGGGTGACTTGCTACTGGCAGCGCCACCCGGTTGCGCTGAGCAATTTTATAAATGGTTTCTGCATCTGCCGTGCCAATTAGATGAGTATGAATTTCAACCTTTGGCATCTCGCACAGGAGTTTGGACATCTGGTTCATTTCACAATTTGCCCCCATAATTTTCCCAATCCGTATGCCCTAGAAACGGCTTGGCACAATCCTTACATAAATAGCATTGCTTGCTGTAGCGATGCCTGTTCTTCGACAAGCGGAAAGACTGGGAACTGAAAGATCGGCAATTGTAGCAATTGAGGTAAGAGCCAAATGTCTGCGTCTCTTGTGGAGAGGCATGTTGTGGCAATGGGTGGCGATGGTTTCTCAATGGAACCCGATAATCCTCTTCTGGATCAATACATTTCTTGGACTCGTGGATAAGCCACAGCCCAAAGTTTGTTTTCTACCAACGGCGGGTGGAGACAGCGATCGTGCCTAATCAATCCACTGCTACTGCAAATACTCCAATACAACCATTCCCTCGAGATGGGTACCTTAAACTGGGCGAGGCTGTTTACGTGAGCGATTTCCA
>NZ_JACJOR010000342.1:0-12068 GCF_014695615.1 Leptolyngbya sp. FACHB-711 | reverse complement strand
TCAATCTGAAGAACCGCTTGAAGCTCCCTATGTCCCGACTCCTCAAGTTGTGGTTGACCAGATGCTTGCAATGGCAGATATAGGACCAGACGATGTGATTTACGATTTGGGAAGCGGCGATGGCAGAGTGGTAATTACCGCCGCACAACAGTTTGGCGCAAGAGGGGTTGGGATCGAGATTGATGCAGAACTGGTGGCTCAGGCGACGGCAAATGCCCAAGCGGCAGGGGTAAGCGATCGAGTCCAGTTTCGCGAAGAGGATCTATTTACCGCAGACTTTCGCGATGCCACGGTCGTAACGCTTTACCTGTTGCCCGACGTCAATCTGCGCCTGCGCCCAATTTTGCTGACCCAGCTTAAGCCCGGGACCCGCATTATTTCTCACAGTTTTGATATGGGCGACTGGAAGCCTGAAGAAATCGAAGTTGTGCGTGGACCGAGCAAGCTGCACATTCTCTATAAATGGACGGTTCCCGAAGTTGTTCCGCCGGAACTGCTGGCTCCTTAAAGCGATGCTTAAACTGCCTTCCATCATTCAAACTCCGCCAAAATTGGGTGATTTAGGAGCAGCACAGCACCTCTGAGACGAATCCAATCCCTTCCCCCCAGCTCCTCACTCCCTTCATCGACCCATCCACTCATCTCTCCATTCGCCCCCAACCAAGATTCCTGCCGCAAGGGGAGCGATTTTGATTACCCTTGAGTAGGTAGACGATCGCACATACCTTATATAAAACAAAGTACCGATTGACCGGGAGACAGGGGCAAGTCCTGATGAGCAAGCCGATGACATTTTGGGGATGGGGTTCGCGCAGTGGCGTAGTGCTGTCAACGTTTTTGCTGTGGCTGGGGTGGCTATCCCCAGGAGCAGTGCAGGCGCAGCCATCTCGCAGGCAAATCCTGATATCAGCCGAGCCTGCGAATCTCACCCTGGCGCAAGCCCTGAGTTCCACCGAGCAGCAGGAACTCGAGCGCCTCAGGCAGGTGAACCAGACGGCAACGCTCTTTAATATCATGCTCGGCGTTTTGGCGGCTCTGCTGGCGGCAGCTCTGATTGGGCTGTATTTGTTGAGGCGATCGGTCTTGCAAGAAGTGACGGCGATCGTGAAGTCCCACATTCAGGAACTCGATGACCTGGAGCGGCAGATCGGCAAAGCAAAGAACGAAGTGCAGCGGCTCCTGAAAGACTACGAAAACTATGCAGGCGACCTGGGCGAAGATGCGGAGGCGTTTCAACACGAGATCGAGGCAAAGCGCAGCGCACTGTCCCAGCTTATGGCGGACGCTTCCCAGCGCAAACATGAATTGCTAAACGGCATGGAACAGCAGCTTCTTGTTGCACAGCGCAGGCTAGAGGAGATAGAGACGGACTTTGCAAATCAGATTGCCGAGCTTCAGCTCAACGTGCAGTCGCAGAAAGATTTGTCGCTGCAAACGCTATCCGCATCCGAGGCAGAATTCGCAGCAAGAATTAGTCAGTATCAGTCGATCGCCCAGGAACACAAAGAGGGAACGCTTCAGCAGTTCAGCGATCTGGTGGCAGAGCTTTCGCCTTACTTAAGTGAATTGCGAACCAATGCCCGATTGCAGGTTGACCAGGAAAAATCCAATATTATCGAGGGCATCCGGCAGCAGCAGTCTCAGTTTGTCGGGCAGTTTGCTCAAATTCAGGACGACATTAACGATCGCAAGAATCAGCTTTTTGACAGTCTGGAAAAACTGCGGCTCGATGTCACGTTTCAGTTGGCACAGCTTCAGGCAGACACTCAAGCACAGCGCGATGCAATTCGGCAAACGCTGGAACAGCTTTATAGCGAACTGTCTACCCAGCGATCGAACCTGGAATCGGAAATTCGGGCACAGCAGGACAACATTCGCCGCAATCTGAGTCAGCTCACCACTGATTTTGCCGATCAGCGATCGGCATGGCAGGCAGAAGCACAAACGCAGCAAAACCAGCTCCGGCAAAACCTGGAACGGCTAGAGGCAGAACTCGAAGGCAGAATTCGCGAACTCGAACTCGATGCCCAGCTTCAGCGAGACGGCATTCAGCGTAATCTGGCTCAATTGGATGCCGTGTTAGCGACTCAGCAGCAAACCCTGGAAGCCATTTCCCAGGCAAAACAAGTAGACTTGCAGCGCATTTTCACCCAGATCGAAGCCGAACTGTCCCAAAAGCAAAGCGGCCTGGAGATAGAAGCACAAAACAAACAAGCCGAACTCCAGCAGATCCTCGATCGCATCGATGCCGAATTCACGACCCAGCGCACCGACTTCCAGGTCGATACCCAGGCGAAACGGGAAGAACTGCGCCAGACGATCGCCCAACTCACCAGCGACATCACCGGCCAGCTCAGCCAGATTCCCGCTACGGTTCAGGAACAGCGCGATCAGATTTTGGGCAACCTGGAGCGGGCAGAAACCGATTTACTCAACCAGTTTGCCACCCTTAAAGGAGACGTGCAGGGACAGCGTGATCGCCTGCGGCAAAACCTCGATCGCCTCGAAGCCCGCCTTGGTGAACAGGTCGATCGCTTCCAGGGCGATGCGGAATCTCAGCGACAGACAGCCTTGCAATCCCTGCGGCAAATCGAGGCAGAAGTGGCGGCACAGTTGCGATCGATCCAGTCAGAAGCGCAGGTGCAAAAAGATCAGATTCTTCGCCGACTGGCAGAGCTTTCGCCCCAGTTTGTCGCCGAGTCCTTTGTGGCAGACGTGCGGCAGAATATTCAGACGCTCACCGAGCAACTCAATCTGCTGCGGTCGACCCAGCCCGAACTGTTCATGCGTCCCGAAGACTATGTGCAGCAGGGCAATGACCTACTCGCTGCTGAACACTATGCCGATGCGATCACGTCCTATGACAAAGCACTGGCTTCCCTACCCAACCAAGCCGAAGTCTGGTTCAACCGGGGACGGGCACTCGAAGAACTACAGCGATACGATGAGGCACTGTCTACTTACGATCGCGTGACCAAGCTCCAGCCTGCCAACGCAATCGCCTGGTATCACCAGGGCATTGTGCTGCGCGAATTGAAACAGTCCGATGCGGCTCTGGCAGTGTTCGATCGATCCGTGACGCTGCAATCCCAGGATCACAAAGCCTGGCTGAATCGCGGCGTTACCCTGAATCGGATGAAACGCTACGAGGAAGCCCTCACGTCGTTTGATAAAGCCCTGGAAATCAAGCCCGACTACACTGAAGCCCTGATCAATCGCGGCGTAGTCCTGGGGGCACTTCAGCGATCGGAGGAAGCCTTCAACGCCTTTGATCGGGCAACCCAACTCGACCCCGAAGACGCAAAGGCATGGCTGAATCGCGGTTTGGCACTCTTGGAAATGGGACGCTATCAGGAATGCGTCGATTCCCTGGAAAGAGCAACTGACCTCCAGCCCAATAACGCTAAAGCCTGGGACAGTCGTGGCTATGCCCTGCTGCAACTCGGACGCGACAAAGAAGCCCTGGCAAACTTCAACCGCGCTATTAAAGCCAAACCCGAATACGCCAGTGCCTACTACAACAAGTCCACCTGCTACGCGGTTCAGGGCGAAACGGAGCTGGCTTTAGAGAATTTGCGTTTGGCGATCGAACTCAACCCTCGCTACCGCAAAGAAGCCAAAACCGATCCAAGTTTTACCGAACTCTCACGCGAGGCAAGGTTTAAGGATCTGACGGATTAGGGGAAATAGGGGAGTTAACGGCTGTGCCTTTATGAGTCAAATCAGAAGTGTTGAAAGTTAGATTAAGCGACGGAAAAAATTAACGTTCGGTCATAGCCTTATTTCGATATCGAGTTGTTTGGTTTTGCGACTTGGAAAGTCAGTGTGGATTTCGCCTAATAACCTATGTCGATGAGATGACCCATAATGAGGGTGAGAGCCCTAAGCCCTGCAATCGTTGCTCGTTTACAGCAGCATTCGTAATGCTTCACAGCTGAAGGCGATTGCACCCTAAGTTTGCCTCTCTTTATCGATCATGGAGCGTATTAAACAATTTCCGCACTAAAGCATCGCGCTGTTCTGTGATAAAGGAAGCATCGCGGGCGGGATTCTGGGAACGCTGTGCCTGCTGTTTTGCTTCCTGCAAAATGTGCTTGCACTGGACGAGGTAACTTGTCAGATGCCCATTGAAACAGGGCTGTTCACGAAGTTGGCGGGCAATGCCGGGCTGTTGGCAGAACTCTGGCTTTTGTAGGTTTTGAAGGAGCCATTCGATATCCTGGTTTAGTGCATCCCGTTCTTCTACCGAAGCCGTATACAGACGGAGTGTGGCACAAGTTGCTGCAAAAACCTGAGCTAAATCAGTTATCTCGCTTGTTTGGTTGGGGTATAGGTCGCGAACCGAAGCTACATCTCGATTATGTCCATTTCTGTTGGAGAGTGCGAAGTCCCGCTTAATTTTTAATCGTTGGGTTGGCTGAGCTGGTGGGCTAGACCCTGGCACTTCACTCACCGTTTCGATCGTTCCCCCCGCGTCCGCCATTGCCCAGGCGTAGCTAAACAAGCGGTAGGCAACCTTCAACTTTTCATCCCAATCCGCAACCGTCTTGATGGGAGCTTCGGAGAATTCCTGTTTCTCCAGACTACACAGCTGATACATTCCCCGCGCAAATAAAAGATAGCTGGCTCCAGCACCAAACAGATAAATGGTTTCGTTAGGTTCGCCGCCGTCTTTTAGATTCAACCAGCCTCTTTGCACAGCCAGATAGGTCATTTCCAGATAAAGTACTTCTCCATCTTCCGGCTGCTGATTATTCAAAAGTCTGCGGGTTTCAACGATCGGCGGAATTGGACCGATATCGTAGTTTTTCAAGTTAGGAACGAGCGGTTTTTCTACACCACTTTTTTCTTTGATTTGGTAATAGCATTTTCTGCCAACGTCTGTGTAAGAGAGCAGGGCATGATCGCGAAGTTGCTTTGCCCAAAGATTGCAATCTCTGGGTAGGATTCCTGATTGTGATCTAAATTGATGACGTGCAAAATACACTATCCAATAAATCCAGGATTGATAGGCGGTGTAGCACGAATACCGCTCAGTGTCTCCGTCACTGGCAGCATAAAGGCGGGCTTTCTCCAGCAGGTATAAACGACCCTCATGAATTTCAGCTTCGTTACGCTTGTTGTCGCCAACGTTGCGATCAGTAGGTAAGCGGTGCGGGGAATCAGCGTCGTCATAAGGTACTTCAGGAAAGAAGGTGAGAATGCGAGCGCGGAGGAAGTAGATTTTTGCCAAGAGGTGATAGTGGGGGTGAAAGGTTCCCTGCGAAACTTCGTGAATCAAAAAGTACTTTGCCAGGCGAATAGTGAGGTGTTTTTCAGCACGATTGAGGGCTTCCCAAGATGCACTTAAAAGGGTTTCGTGAAAGGTTTTTAGGTTCATATCTTCTGGGATATAATCCGGCAGATATTCCCGTTTTCCTAGCTCAGCCAATCGATTGACATAATAAAAATACAGTGCCCGACAAAGCTCCAAATAAACGAGCAGCGTCCCGGAAAAAATTTTAAAGTCCGTCTCAGTCGGAATGCTGCGTCCAAATCGCTTATACCAGTCCAGACCCGAATCAGAAATTCGCTTTATCGCCTTCTCAACTGCCTTGAGATAGAGCCACGATCGCCGATATAGACCTTCATTCAGATAGGTTTCCGCAATAGTCAGGCAGGCTTCAATCCAAATATAGGGATCGTCCTTTTTAAGAGAACTGCTCCAATCTCGCAGCAGGGTTTCTAGCAGATAGTTCTCCTGAGCAAAGGACGAAAAAGGATAGGCAGTGACGTATTTTCTGGCTTCTTGCAGACATCGGTGCTGCAAAATGCGATCGGTCAGCTCTTTAAGATACTGGTCTGGCGTAATGCCTGTGTACCGAATTGCCCGCAGCCGAGCCTGTAACGCCGCGATCGCCGGACACAAAATCAGGTCAAAGCCGCAGTATTCACCCCGCGCTGTGCGATCGCCAAACGCAAATCGCTCATAGGGAATCAGCTGATTTGCCTCACTGCTGTCACTCATTGCCCTCGACAGCGTTTCGGTTTTGCAAAGCCGCACTAGCGTATGTGCCCAGATGGGAGACGGAATGTTATTGCGAATAATCTCCTCATGCACGACCACATCATGGGCGATCGGAAAATACTCAGCGAGTCCGGGAATGTTCGACAGCAGGGTGCTGTTAATGATCTTGATGATGTGGGAAAGCGTTCCTCCAATTCCAGTACTGCTGACTGAAAAGTCAATTCTCTGCCCAGCTAAATCATCCCGCCTGATTTGAGCAAAGACATCCTTCACTTCCTCAGGCGGCTGGTAGCTCGGGGGAAGCCGGATGTAAAAATGCACCGTTACCTTGTGGGCATACTGCGAAGCAATCTCCTTGCCATGCAGTTTATCTTCCTTGCCCTGCGATTTGTCAGGGTCAAGATCCAGGAAAGGCGCATGGAATAGACCCGGTCTGGCAGAAAAGCGATCGCTGATAGGCAACGGCAGAGGAGCACATTCCTGAATCGTGATGGTCTTAATATAAATCGGAAAAATTTGGGTTAGGACTTCATTTTCAATGACGGCTTTGGTTAGCTTTTCGATAAAACCATCGGGTAGGTAGGCTCGGATGTAGTCATCCCCCCGATCTTTCTCAAGCTGGACCTGCCCGCCGCCTCTAAGCAGAATCCGCTCTACTTCGCGCTGAGTTTTTTGCGAGAGTTCACGAAGCTGCCTTTGCCTGTACTCCCCTTCTGGCAGGTACTGAAGACTCTGCTCTGCTATTTGTTTAATTAGTTGCTCGATATGCTGCTTTAAAGCAGAGGTTTGGCGTTGCTCTTCCTGGACCTCATCTAAGCCGATCGAAGTGCGATAGAGCTTCAAAAGCTTGCCGTAATCATGCTTTTGATTTAGCCAAATATTCAGGAGTACCTGCTGAAGCAAAACTTGCTCTTCACCCAAAGATAAGCCAAGCTGCTCCCTTTCATCGGGAGTCAAGTCAATTAGTTTCAGCAGGGCAATCAGAACTTCCTCTGGCGTCAGCAGTTGCCCTTTTTCCGGATCTCCAGAGGCTTGTAGCCCCGCAATAAAGCCGACTAAATCACCCGTTGTAATGGGTTTGCTGTCGCAAAGCTTATCAGCAAGTGTACGACCTTTTTCTTCATCATTGGTCAGGCGGCGTCCTAGAGCGCGTTTGTTGATCGTACCGTCTTTTTTTCGGGTATTTGCAAAGCATTTAACCAGGTAATCGTGCAGATCTTTCGTTCGCTGATTGTCGGGAGTTTGCTGTTTGTCGGACATAAAAGGAGACACCCGAAAAAATCTAGAGAAAAATCCAGACTGACTGGCGATACAAATCCATCTCTGTAATTTATCTACGGCAAAGAAATCACCAGATATATTGCATTGTTTTGCTATGAAGCACAATTTTTTGTGCTAAAAAGCACAAGAGCTGGAGAAGATTGGCTTTTCAACAATTTTTTTAGTATTTCATTACACAAAAGATTGGAGAAGATTTTCCCAGGAATAGTAAGGGTTTGCTTCCTGCTGCTCCCAATTGCCCCCTTGTATTTCGATCGTAAGCATCCGATATTGCACTCATGCAAGGCAGAGGCATTCATTCAAATCATATTGCTTCTATTGATGAAGCTGGAGCTAGGGACTGAACCTGCTGATTTGAGCCTTTGGCTGTGAGGAGTTTTGAACGGCATCGTAACTATATTGATTTGAATGCTGAAGGCTTGCAGTCCTCCTATCAAAATTGACATTCGCTCCTGAAATTGAATCAGGGAGGTGCAGCATGAATGAAAGACTGTTTAATCCGCCGCTTTGGGGAAAGGTCGAGGAAACAATTACCCCAAACCAGCCGGGACGAGTCCAAGCAATGGGAAGCTACTGGTATGCACAATGTTATGGATGGGATTATCGGCAGATTTTGTACCCAGGACAGGTGGTAATGGTGATTGCACAACAGGGCAGGGTGCTGCTCGTAATGCCGATTGCAGAGAGTTGATCGCTCAATAACAGTTAAAGAACATTGTCTGGATCAGGATTGCCGCCCCTTTCCTCCTTCGCCCACTCACGCATCTTACCCACTCACCTACTGACCTACCTGCTCACGTGCCCCCCGAATCTTTCCATAACACTCACACACTACCCCCTCCAACCCCGATCGATCCAAAATTTCCATCTGTCCCTGCCGATAGCAAATCAGGTTCGATCGCTGAAGCCGTCCCGCAATCACGCTCACCGTCGCACGTCGCACACCCAGCATTTGCGCCAGGGATGCCTGAGTCAGGGGAAACTGTCCCTCCCCCACGCGATCCTGAGTCATCAGCAGCCAGCGGCAGAGGCGTTGCTCGATCAAATGAAGGCGATCGCAGGCGGCAAGCTGGGTCACCTGGTCAAATAATGCCTGAGCATAACGCTAAAGCTGGTGATACAGCAATCCTCGCTGCTCGATTTCAGCTATCAGGATTTCTGCCGGAAGCCGCAATGCCTCACCGGGAATTTGCACCATTGCCCGACCGGAAACCTGATTTACGCCTAGCAAAATGGGGAGACCGACGATGCCTTCTCGCCCCACGGTTGCCACTTCGATCGCCGCTCCGGCTTCCATTACGGTTAGCAGCGACACTACACAGTTGAGCGGAAAGTAAGCCCACTCGATGCACTGGTCTGCATCATATAAAATCTGCTGCGCCTCCAGGCGAACGGATTCGAGATGAAGGGAAATGCGTTCCCGATCTTCTGGAGAGAGGGTACAGAAGAGATGATTGCAGCCTGCGACCCGCAAATTAAGCGATGCGGAGCAGTTCTCCCTTTGAGGTAATCGCAGTTCTTCCTGCGGACGATCGGACCCGAACCTCATGCAATTTCTGCAAGTTAACGCTCTTCAATATTTGCGAAATGAATTTTAGCAATCGCAGACTTAGTTTTAAGAAAAGTTAAGAGAAATTACAGATTTATAACACATTCAGAAGATTCGATCGCTAAAATCGCCTATGCTAGTCCTACCACCTGTGTACGAAACCGTACATAATTATGCACTATCGATCGTTTGACGCTTCGCGCAACTACGAGGGAACCGCTGCCTTTCACATTCTGGTTGTGGATGACTTTCTAGACGTTCTCTCGCTGCTAAAAATTGTCCTGGAAACAGAGGGATATCAGGTTTCAGTTGCCCGCGATGGCAATTTTGCCTTATCCCTTATTCAAGCATCACCACCCGACCTGGTGTTATTAGACGTTGTAATGCCAGGCATTAGTGGTTATGAAGTCACGCGGCGAGTTCGCCAGTGTCCCAGACTAAAATATTTGCCGATTATTCTTTTCACAGGCTGCACGGATGAAAGCGATCGAGAAGAAGCTTTAGCAGCAGGCGCAAACGATATTGTTAGCAAGCCGATCGCGATTGTAGAACTGCTGTGTAAGGTGCGAATGCTTTGCGGCTAAACAATGGGCTGGGTTAGAAACTGTTCAAGATACTTTACGACAAGTCTTAAGGCGTTACTCTTCAAACAATTCTCAGGAAACGACTCTAAGCTCCTCTGGTAACAGCGACAGCAATACCTCTTCATGCTCGACTTTAACAATCCATCGACCTGTTAACTGCCCATCCTGCACCAGTTCAGGCGTGAGAACCTTGCCAAATTTTCCGGCGACGTAATCCGGTTGGAGGATCTCGACTCGATCGCCTACTCGAATTTCTTGTTCAGTCACCCCTGAATTCGTTTATCTCTATCATGTCTACAAGGCAAGTTTATAACCTTCTCTTAACCTTACAGCGAAAGATGCGCCTTGGTTATAAAAAATGGGCTGAAGAAATAAGAGCGTTCTCTTGCCCAGACCGCTCACACATAGGGACTATTCCGGTTCTGCTATTTGGAATACATCTCATTCCTTCTTAACTTACCCAGATTGATGGATTGTCAAGTAGGTGTCACATTTCTTAAGCTAAAGGAAAGTTGAGTTAGTCAGGCTTCGATCGCTCATTCAAGTCTTGCGTAACTCACGAAACATCCAAATCGCTTTTATTTTTACTAGCAAAGGAGCAGAACAATGCACACCGAGAATCCCTTAGATTTAATGCCCTTCCTCGCAAATTTAAGAAGTGGTCTCTGGCTGCTTGGTTTGTCCTCCTGGATTTTTGGCATTCTCGATCGCAGCTTTGCCTCCTTCGCCGATGGCTACATTTCCGCGATCGACATTGCTCAGATTGCAACAGCTTCTTTCTTCTTCGTAAGCTGGATGCTGCTTAAGCCTGCCTCCGCTAAGCTGACCTCCCGGAGTGCTGAATAGTCAAGAGCTACAGTCTTTATCTGCTTCAGCATTTGTTTAGCGCAGCGTTAAGCGGCTCCTACGAGTCTTTGAACGGCTTCGGGGCTACAAATGTGCGCCTGGGCTGGAGTGTTCTAGGGCTTTGATCGA
The DNA here is from genome assembly GCF_014695615.1 of Leptolyngbya sp. FACHB-711. Lineage (NCBI taxonomy): Bacteria > Bacillati > Cyanobacteriota > Cyanophyceae > Leptolyngbyales > Leptolyngbyaceae > Leptolyngbya > Leptolyngbya sp. FACHB-711. The sequence continues at coordinate 1,672 of NZ_JACJOR010000342.1, read as the reverse complement.
TCGTCCTGATGCAGCAAATGATAGTCAAAGAATTGGCATAGTGCCCTTTTCTGCTAACACGACCATTGCAGTCCTGCCTGCTCGGCTTGCTGGCTCAGACACTTGCTTTTGATCGCACCATTCCAGCAACCCCTGAGAGCGTGAAGTGCGCTGAATCAAAATACACCCTTCAACTAAAACTTAAATCAGAATTTCAATCGGAACTGCGGGGAGCGTCATCGCATCTGAGGTATTGTTAAGGCGATTGGTTCTTAAGTGAAATTAAGTTTTAGCGATTGAAATCACGAGTTTTCGTCGTGCCGCAGCCGCCCATATAGCTCAGTGAAATAGCGCAGCCGTCCCGTCAGTTCTGGGGTAAGCGCACCGTACCAGTATCGCCAGTTCCAATTTCCTTCTTGCTGGCTAGGTGCATTCATCCGGGCATCGCTGTCTAGTCCCAGAAGATCCTGCAGTGGAAGAATTGCTTGGTTTGCCACCGTACCAAACGCCAACCGAATTAAATCCCAGTGGATGCCATCCTGGCTAGTGCAGCCGAGATAGCGAATGACGCGCTGCTGCTCTTCGTGAGAGCGTTTGTAGAACCAGCCGACGGTCGTATCGTTATCGTGCGTTCCAGTGTAAACAATGCAGTTGCGCGGATAGTTAAACGGCAAATAGGGATTTCCTGGGTCTGAGTCAAAGGCAAAGTGCAGGATCTTCATGCCGGGAAAGTCAAAATCGTCTCGCAATGCCTCGACCTCAGGCGTAATCATGCCCAGATCTTCAGCCACGATCGGCAAACCGCCCAACTCCTGCCGTAATCGCTGGAAGAACTCCCGTCCGGGTGCTTTAACCCATTCGCCATTGATCGCAGTTGTTTCATGCCCTGGAACTGCCCAATACGCTTCAAAGGCGCGGAAGTGATCGATTCGCACCAGATCCACCAGATCAAACAAAGACTTAAATCGCTGAATCCACCAGGCAAAATCTTCTTTTTGAAGCTGCTCCCAGTCGTAAATCGGATTGCCCCAGAGCTGACCCGTCGTGCTGAAATAGTCGGGTGGCACGCCTGCCACGAGCGTCGGCTTTTTCGTTGCTTCGTCCAGACAGAAAAACTGTGGATAGGACCAAACATCGGAGCTGTCAAACGACACATAAATCGGCACATCGCCCATAATGCGAATGCCTTTCTCGTTGGCGTGTTGCTTCAGTGCCGACCACTGCCGGAAGAACTGAAACTGCATGAACTTATGAAAAAATACCTCCGAAGAGAGCCTGTCGCGCCATTGCTCGATCGCTTCCGGTTGGCGATTAGCGATCGACTCTTCCCAGGTGTTCCAGCCTGCGCCCTCATGAGCATCTTTCAAAGCGCGAAACAGGGCATAGTCTTCCAGCCAGTCGGCTTTGTCCTGACAAAACTGGTCAAATGCCTTGATCTGATCGGGGTCTGCCTGATTCTGAAACGCTTCGCAAGCTTTTCGCAGCAGGGGCATTTTGACGTGATGCACCCAGCCAAAATCGACTTTTTGCGGAAACTCCGGCAGTCCTTCAAAGTCTTGTTCGCTCAGCAGTCCATCTTCTTTGAGGCGATCGGGACTGATCAGCAGCGGATTTCCTGCCATCGCTGAGAATGCCAGATAGGGCGAATCTCCGTATCCGGTCGGTCCTAGAGGGAGAATTTGCCAAATGCGCT
>NZ_JACJOR010000341.1:0-8504 GCF_014695615.1 Leptolyngbya sp. FACHB-711 | reverse complement strand
AGAGTTAAACTGCGTCAGAACGTAGATCTTGTAAATTTCCGAGTTAATGCAATTACTGACTGGAATATCAATCAGCCGATATTTCCCAGCAAGGGGAACAGCAGGCTTTGCCCGAAGTTTGGTGAGCGGGTAGAGACGGGTACCAGCACCCCCACCCAGAATGATTGCTAAAACTTTTTTCACGACAACCTCTTAACCGCTGATTAACACACCATTTTTCCTCAACTACAGTGTCTAACTGTCGGTAGCAGTTGGCAATAGTCTAAAGGGATAAGATTATCCTATGGAATTTAGATTTTTCTTCAACACTGCCTTAATTCATGCAAACGCTCCTTCCCTCGCTCCCAAAAATTCTGCGTCAGCGGAGACAGCAGCTTGCTCAGCAGGTTAATTTTCCGGTTGTCCTATGGTCTGGGCGGCAGAGTTCGCGCAATTTTCCGGCAAATCACTTTCCGTTTCGCGCCAGCAGCCATTTTCTTTACTTTGCAGGGATGCCGATCGAGAATGCGGCGATTCGGCTGGAGGGCGGCAGACTGGAACTGTTTGTCGATGACCCTACCCCGGCAAGCATCCTCTGGCATGGAGAAACGGTGCGCCGGGATGAGCTAGCGGCCCAAATTGGCGCAGATGCTGCCTATCCGTTCGCGAAGCTTCAATCCAGAGTTCACGATGCGGCGACGATTCCCGTGCAAGATGCTGCCACTCAGCTTCAGCAGTCCCAGATCCTCGATCGCATGATAGCTTCGACAAACCAGCTTCAAGAGCGCGATCGATTGCTGGCAGAAGCGATCGTCCAGATCCGGCTGATCCACGATGCGGGGGCAATTGCCGAACTGCGTAAAGCCGCAGCCGTCAGCGTTGAGGCACATTGGGCAGGCATAATCGCCACGCGTCAGGCAAAAAATGAGGCACAGGTTCGCGCTGTGATGGAAAGCGTGATTCTATCGCACAATATGACCCCGGCTTACGGCAGTATTGTCACGGTTCAGGGCGAAGTGCTGCACAACGATCGCTATCACCATCCTTTGAAACCCGGCGATTTGTTGCTGGCAGACGTGGGCGCAGAGGCGGAGTCCGGCTGGGCATCGGATGTTACACGCACCTGGCCAGTTTCGGGCAAATTCTCACCGACACAGCGCGATCTGTATCAGGTGGTACTGGCAGCGCACGATCGCTGTATTGAGGCAGTTCGTCCGGGGGTGGAATATCGATCGATTCATCTGCTAGGCGCAAAGGTGCTGGCAGAAGGACTGGTCGAACTGGGCATTTTCAAAGGTCAACCCGAAGATTTGGTGGAACAGGATGCCCACGCGCTGTTCTTTCCGCACGGGATTGGGCATCTGCTCGGACTGGATGTGCATGACATGGAAGACCTCGGCGATCTGGCAGGTTATGCGCCTGGAAGAACTCGCAGCGATCGGTTTGGCTTGGGCTATTTACGGCTCGATCGAACCTTGCAGGCCGGCATGGCAGTGACGATCGAACCCGGCTTCTATCAAGTTCCGGCAATTCTCAATGACCCAGAGCGGCGTGAAACCTACCGGAATGTGGTGAACTGGGAGCGGCTCAATCAGTTTGCCGACGTGCGGGGAATTCGGATTGAGGATGATGTGCTAGTAACCGAAAACGGCTCTGAGGTGCTGACGGCTGCTTTGCCGACTCAAATTGAAGCGATCGAGCAAATGCTAGCGAACCCATAACGCGCTGTGTTGCTTAATGCTGAACCTCTAGATTTCCCGTGGAATAGGCATCGGGTCTAATCCAATAAATCAGCCGCTCACGTCCGCTCATCTTCTAGGAGTGATGCACAAGTCACACAGATACATAAGTCGCACAGATACATAAGTCGCACAGATACATAAGTCGCACAGTCGGTTCACTGCTTTTATGGATCGCTTTTATCGCACTTTTTGCATCCGCAACTGGCAACCTGCCGATCGCCAAACTGCCGCCGATCTGATTGCTTCTGTTCTCACCGAGTACGGGCTGGGATGTGAACCCTGTGGGGCAGATCAGGATGTGCTGAACGTGGAGCAAGCCTACTGGAAAACCGGGGGCGAATTTTGGGTGGTCGAGCAAGCGGATCGCCTCGTGGGGACTGCTGCCTTTTATCCGATCGCCAGGGGGAACCAGGCGGTTGAAATTCGCAAAATGTATTTGCTTCCCGCAGTGCGGGGACAGGGGCTCGGACGGTTTTTGCTGCAAGCGTTAGAAGCCACGATCGTCACCCAGGGCTATGAGGAAATCTGGATCGAAACGGCAACCGTGCTGAAGGAGGCAGTTCAGCTTTACGAAAACAGCGGTTATCAGGCTACGACAGGCGTTGAAACGGCAAGATGCGATCGAGTTTACGTGAAGCGAATCAGACAGCACTGAGCAAATTCGATGCAGTTCATTAAAAATACTTATACTCTTTTACTCTTTCTATCCAGAAGTACAAGTCTTAATCAGCAATCTTCTGTCAAAGTTAAGCTGATGAAGCGCATGGGAGATTGGGACTAATGAAACGGAATCTATTCATACTGGGACTGCCGATCGTGGCTGGACTGAGCCTGACCCTAGCAAGCTGCGGCGGCTCTGCCGAACAAGAAGGCGGACTGCAACAGCCCGGAGCAGCTCCAACCCAGATCACGGACGATGAAGAAGACAATAACGTACCGGGTAAGGTGACTGACCAGGACGAAGATGAAAACGAAGACAACGAAGACGGCGAAAACAACAACGACGAATAGGAACCTTTTGAATCGCCTGCCTCTCCCCCAGCCTAGGACGTAAGCGATCTTTTAATCCTGCCCTCTACCAGCAGATCAGACCCGATTACCCCATCGGGGGAACTGCTCTGTATCGCCTGCCACTTCACGTCTTCTAGCTCGATCGCCTCGGTCATTCGCTCGAAGCCCAGATCGCCGACCGGAGAAGGAGCCGCCGCACCGCCAATCAGCTTGGGGGCAATAAAGGCAAGGATTTTTTGCACTGACCCGTCTCGAATGGCAGCCGCCGCCAGCGTACCGCCGCATTCCCACAGCACCGAGAGGAAGCCGCGATCGAATAAATTTGCCATTACCGCAGCCGGAGAAAGATTGGGCACTTCGACCACCTCTACGCCGCGATCGCTCAGGAACTGCTGAAAATCTGGCTTTGCTCCGGCTTCGGTAAAAACAACGGTGGGGGCTTCTGTCATCTTCCAGAGTTGGGCGACTCTGGGGAGGTCGAGCGATCGGCTCATCACCACCCGCAGCGGATTGTGTCCCTGTCCGTGGCTGGTCAGCAAAGGATTATCCTGCCGAACTGTGTTGCCGCCGATAATCACTGCATCACAGCCTGCCCGCAGGAAATGCACCTGCTGCCGCGATTCGGGTCTGGTGATCCAAGCACTGTGTCCGGTGGTAGTGGCAATCTTGCCGTCTAGCGTCATCCCATACTTTAAAGTTCCCAGCGGACGCTGATGCAGAATGCGATAGATAAATGCCTCATTGAGTTGGCGACAGGCAGCTTCTTCCACGCCTACCACCACGTCGATTCCGGCATTTCGCAGGCGATCGACTCCCGCCCCTGACACTTTAGGATTGGGGTCAATCATCCCCACCACGACTCGGCTCACTTTGGCGGCAATCAGAGCATCAGCACAAGGCGGAGTGCGTCCAAAGTGGCTGCACGGCTCCAGGTTGACATACACTGTTGCTCCCTCGGCTCGATCGCCTGCCGCTCTCAGGGCAAATACTTCCGCATGGGGCTGTCCGGCTCCTGGATGAAACCCTTCCCCCACAATTTCCCCGTCTTGCACGACGACCGAACCCACCATCGGATTCGGCGCAGTTTGTCCCCTGGCTTGTCGCGCTAGCTCAAGACATCGCTGCATCGTGTGCCGATCGAGCAGATCGCCTGTATCATGAAACATCAAATCGTTTGCAGGAGGGTCTTGAGTCATCGCATTATCTGCTCCTTACTCTGGAGAGCTTTTTACTGCTCACAAAATATCTTGACGATTCTTGATAATTCTTTGATTGAAGGGAAGTGAGAATGGGCACTTTAGGGTCGTTCCAGCTCAATTGATGCAGAAGGGTTGCTGCTTGCTGATTTGAGGCACTTCCACCCAGGTTTTAACCAGCGCTCCATCCTCTTACGGCGATCGCTTTTAGCAAATCAATCTGAATCTGGCGATCGATTCTAGTTCCAGGCTGGGGCACGGCTACTCCAACGGTAGCAAGAATGGGATGAAACATCACTACTGATAGAGTTTTCTCCCGCTTAAACTCACCAAAACGATAAATCCCATGAAAATCGGGAAATCCGTATAGTAATTGAGCAAGCATTCGTTAGAATTTATCCCAATGCTGTCGCTACCCCCCAATTCCCCTTATCTTGGAACTCCCTTGATTTCTTGCCTCCTCCAACTAAACCTGCTCCGCTAAATTTACCGCTTCAATTCTCTTCTTTCCGGTCATTACTCCTTTCACAGATTCCCCAAGTTCATGACTGCTGTGCCTGCTCCTCGCCAGCCCTCCCAATCGTCTGACTTCCCTGGTGGCTCCTCGTCGCCAGCAGACATTACGCCTGTCTTTGCGCTGAAGGAGCTGGTTTCGCGGCTGCACCGGGAGCAAAACAAAATCCAGGACTTGCTGAGTTCGCTAGGGTTTGCGCTTCGCAGTTTCAAAAACCTGAACCAGTTTCTCGAACTGACGCCCCTGATTGCGGCAAGAGTTACCGATGCCGATGGGGGTGCGCTGGTGCTGTTTAAGCCTAACGGTCAAATGCGGCTGGAGCGGCTTCACTGTCAAGACAATCAGTGCCAGGATGTAAAGGTGGCGATCGAGACTGCAACCCGTCAGCTCACGGCGGTCGCTAATGCCCACTACAACGGCAAAATCACTGCAATTCCGAACCGCACTGCGACGCTGGATTATCACGTTAATCATTTCTTAGGAACCTCGGTTCAGCTTTTTGGCACGGCAATTCTGACGAAAAACGTGGAGCGAGGCAGGCTCTATGTTTTCAGCCGCGACCCCGACTACACCTGGACAGAAACCCGCCAAAAGCTGGTGCGCCTGGTCGCTGACCAAACCGCCGTAGCGATCGAAAACGACGAACTCACGGTCGAACTGCGGAAAAAAGAAAGGCTCGATCGCGAACTCGAAATCGGCGCAGAAATTCAGTATCAGCTTTTGCCGCGCCAGTGTCCGATGATCGACGGTCTATCGCTGGCGGCCCGGTGCAAAACCGCAAACCGGGTAGGCGGTGACTATTACGATTTCATCCCGGCGAAGTATGACCAGATTCGCAAAACAAAATCGGGACAAATCGAGTCAGATAAGTGGAGTGTGGCGATCGGCGATGTGATGGGCAAGGGGGTTCCCGCCGGACTGATTATGACCATGCTGCGGGGAATGCTGCGGGCAGAAGTGCTCAACGCCCACTCGCCGTCAAAGATTTTGCAGCACCTGAATCATGTGATGTATGCGGATCTGGAGAACTCTAACCGCTTCGTGACACTGTTTTACTCAGAGTACGACAAGCAGACCCGCACCCTGTCTTTTAGCAATGCTGCCCATCACCCGCCCCTGCTCTGGCAGGCAGCCACCGGAGCGATCGTCCGCCTTGACACGATCGGAATGCTGATCGGACTCGATATGGACAGCAAATACCACGAAAACAAGGTTCAGCTTCAGCCCGGAGACACCATCATCTATTACACCGATGGCTTCACCGACGCGTCAAACCAGCAGGGCGAACGCTTCGACGAGGGAAATCTGATGCGCCATTTCCAGTGGGCGTGCCGTCACTGCGAAACCCCCCAGGCAATCCTGGAATATCTCTTCGATCAGGTACAGCGTTTTGTGGGAGCCGATCGAACCAATGATGATGATATGACGCTCATTGTGATGCAGGTTAAGCCAGAGCAGAGCCAGGCGGAGGGTTAGTCTCACTCCCAGTCTGCTTACGACAGATCAGAACTTACGTTATCAACAGAACTTGCAGCAAGCTGGAATAGCAGTCATTGTTCTCGTAGCACCCAGCAATAGACTCCCTAATCTCGTTCCTCTCATAGCAAATGTTCGTGACGTGCTAGACATCATTGCTCTGGGAGAAGTAACGGAAGTTACTCAGGAAACATCAGCGTAAACAGCCACGGGAACGCGCTTATAAGCAGGAGTACCTGACTTAGGATCAATTTTTGCCTTAAAAATGACATTCACTTCCGGGTAAAACATCATTGCTGCGCCTGCTCGAATGCCGCCGAAGATAATTTCGACATTTTCCAGTTTTCCGGCATCGCCCTGGACTGTGACGCGCTGGTGTTCCTCGAACCCTGCTTTGGCTGCGTCCGATCGATTCATCAAGATACAGTTGCGGTGAGGCATTCCGCGATATTTGTCTCCTGGTTTATAAACGACGGTGTTGTGCTGCGAGTAGCTTCTGCCCGTGCCCAAAATTAAGATCATTGCCTGTTTCGTCTGAAGAATTCCAAAGTCTTGCAGCGTGGGCAGCATGAGTTGGGGAAGGGGTGTAGTAAACATTGCAGCTTTGCCGGAAGCAGTGGCAAACGTGGGCTGATCGAAGACCCGGTTGGCGATCGTAAATTCGGTTTGGGTGTCGTCCATCAAGGCGATCGCTTCATAGCCGGGAATGGTTTGGGCGATGAGTTGGCGCACGTAGCGAGTGTCCTGCAGTTTGCGCCAGTTGATGGGATTTGTACCGTGAATACGGTGGGCAATTTCGGTCAACAGTTCCACTTCGGAGATCAGGTCTGCGTCGTGCAAATGGCTTTTGCCTTCGTCGTTAAGCCGCACGAAACTGTTGCCAGATTCGGTGGTTGTTTGGTGGGGATTCTCAAAGCGGTTGAAGACAGGCAGGATCAGGGTGTTTTGCCGCGCTAATCCGTGGAAGTGCCCCAGGTTGGGCTTGGTTGCGACATAGAAAATGGTGTCGATGTTGCCGAGGGCACGTTTTGCCTGATGCAGATCGGGATTTGCCGCGTAAAAATTGCCGCCGAGACAAAGCAGCATATCGACTCGATTGTGGTCAGCGGCTTCCATCAGCGCACGAGCATCGTAGCCCTGAACGCGACTGAGCGATCGTCCAAGCAGTTTTTCTAAGGCCTGCTGAATTTCCTGCCGCAGGCGCACTGTGACGCCCATCGAGCCAAAACCCTGCACATTAGAATGTCCCCGGATTGGCATTGTGCCTGCACCCGGTTTTCCGGCATTGCCGCTTATTAAGGCAGTATTGGCGATGCTGAATACGTTATCCGTGCCGTTGCTATGGTGGGTGATGCCCATTGCCCAGGCAAAAACGACCGCTTTTGAAGTACCAATCATCTGCGCGGCAACCTGGATTTCTGCCCGATCGATTCCGCAGATAGAGGTAATGGTTTCCCAGGAAGTCGATCGCGCCTGATCTACGACCGCTTCCCACCCTTCGGTGTGTGCCTTGAGGTAATCCCACCGCACAAGGTTTTGCTCAATCAGGGCTTTTTGTATGCCTACCAACAGAGCCGTATCGCTGCCGGGAACAGGCTGAAGGTAAAGCGAAGAAATTTCTGATCCACCGCTTAAAAGCGACTTTATTGGGTAAGCAGGCGAAGCGAATTTCACCAAGCCGACTTCAATCACGGGATTGATCACAATCACCTTGCCACCCCGATCGCGGATCTGAATCAGCTCATTCATCAATCGCGGATGGTTTGCCGGAGCATTCGAGCCAATCAGCACCACACAATCGCTCTGCTTCAGGCTTTCCAGACTCACCATCGACGTACCGGAACCAAACATCTGCTTCAGTCCCACCGTGGAAGGCGCATGACACAAATCCGAGCAGTCCGCCAGATTGTTCGACCCCATTGCCCGCAGCATTAACTGCAACAAAAACGCTGCCTCATTCGACGATCGCCCGGAACTGTAGGACGCAACCCGCTCTGACGGCTGCCGAAATGCCGTTTCTGCAATGTTAAACACTTCATCCCAGGAAATGCGCTCGTAGTGCGACTGTCCCGCCCGCAAAATCACCGGAAAACTTAAACGTCCCAGGCGATCGGCTTCCAGCGAAGTGAGCCGCTGAAGTTCGGCAACACTGTACTGATCAAAGAAATGGGGCGTAAGTCCGGGCTGAAGTTCGGCAACGATCGCCTCGACGCTTTTCATACATCGCTGCACTTTTTCGCCCAGTTCGTTCGTGAAGCCGCCTTTTTGTCCGCCCGTACCCCAGGCGCAAGAGAGGCAGGCACTTTTGTGGGTCAAGGTCTGCCACAGTTTCACACCCTCTGGAGACAGCGTTTTTTCTGCCCAGTATTGAATGATGGGAAATCCGCCGCCTGCCTCAGGCACATCCGAGTCGATCGATGAAGCAGACAATGGGCCAGCTCCGGTTTCGGGCTTTGGGGCATCCATTAGCATTCACTCCAAACCGTTTACAGTGAAACGACGATTACCGCTCAGGGGGAACTGCTTCGCATCGCTCTATCTGAAAAGTAGCCGATTCCCCCCACGGACGGTAGCGTGAAAGATTAC
>NZ_JACJOR010000340.1:0-16153 GCF_014695615.1 Leptolyngbya sp. FACHB-711 | reverse complement strand
TTTGCAGGTTCTTGCCTAATTTTCTCAGCCAGCAAGGTGGTGCTCAAAAATTTTCTCTATAATAGGTACAGCAAAACGATGAGAGGAATGTCTCACGATACGCCGTTAAGCATTGACGAGGACTGGGTATGGCAGATGAAGCCCTAAAGCGCAAGACGACGATTGATGCTTGTCAAGCACTAGCGGAATTAGTGAACCGCCACACGGATGGCAAAGGAAACGGTACCCATGCAACGGCGATCCCGCAGTTAGAATTCATGCGGGAATCTACAGCTTCTACTGCACTTCGCGCGGTGTATGAACCAACGCTTTGCATTATTGTTCAGGGTCAAAAAGAAACCCTACTAGGTCAAGAAACTTATCACTATGGTGCGGCTCAATATCTTGTAGTCACAGTCGATCTGCCGCTGAGTGGATATATTGTCGAAGCGACACCGGATAAGCCGTATCTCTGCTTTAAGTTAAGCCTGGATGCGACCCAGCTTTGGGAGATTATCGACCAACTTCAGCGTAGTCCAGATAAGAAAGAAAGTTCAGTGAGAGGCTTATTCGTGAGCGATGTAAATGCCCCGTTGATTGAATGTGCCACCCGCCTCGCACGACTGCTGGATACGCCCGAGGATATTCCATTCCTGGCACCGATGATGATTCGCGAACTCTACTATCGTCTTTTGATGAGCGAGCAGAACGAAGCGGTTTGGCAGATTGCGACCTCCGGCAGCCATATGCAGCGCATTGCAGCGGTGATTAACCAGATCAAAGCTGAGTTTACAAAACCATTGAGCATGGATGATTTGGCAAAGCAAGCGAGGATGTCTTCTGCAACATTTCATCGGCACTTTAAGGCAGTGACCTCGATGAGTCCGTTGCAATATCAGAAGCAGTTGAGGCTATTGGAAGCCCGGCGGTTGATGCTGACTGAGAATGCGGATGCAACCCAGGCGGCGTATCAAGTGGGTTACGAGAGTCCTTCTCAGTTCAGTCGCGAATACTCCCGCATGTTTGGCACGCCACCGATGAAGGATGTTGAGCGGTTACGAGTTGCCTGAGGATTGGTGGAGCTGCAAAGTCTTTTACAACCGCTGATCAAGAACGTTACCACCTCTATGATTGCCGAAAATGAGTTAGTTTAGCAGTTTATCTAATCCCGACCTTGGTGGAATAAGCGTTTGAATATACTACACCCGATCGCTCAAGGGTTATTTTCGGCAATGTTGCTCATTTCGGGACTGATGTAGCGGTAGTAGGTCGGACGACTAATTCCAAGATGTTCACAAATTGACGTGACCGATCGCTTCGGGTCTGCTGCCAGCGATCGTCTAATCTCAATCTCTTATGCAGTCAACTTTTGCTGTCGTCCCCCTTTCCTGCCTCTGGCTCTTGCCGCTTGTAGCCCTGCTTGAGTTCGTTCCCGAATTAAATTCCGCTCAAACTCCGCCAGCGCCCCAAACATATGAAAACACCGTTTCATGAGGAACGGGAGGGATTGGCTCAAACGCGAGGGACATGGCAATTCACCCTGAGCAATATAAAGATTTGCTTCTAAAATAGCTGATGTGATCCCAATTGAGGTTCGCCAACAGTATCCGGCCCTTTGTTTTACACTCCCAACTGTCATATCACTCCTCAGTACTTCGTCAACGAAATCAAGAGCAGAGAAGGCGATTACGTTATCAAAATAGGTCAATTGAAAGCTATTTCTTCTTATTCTTCTTATCTTTTTTCTTGCTTTTTCCATCATCAGAATGATCAAGCTGTAGTTTTTCAGTTACAGCTTGTTTATTACAAGTTGTAATAGTGGTAGAGAAAAATAAAATCAGGATGAAATTTATGGTCTTTCAAAAGGTATAAATCTTAGTTCGTCTGTGAGAGGACATGCGCTTTACGTCATCTATGACAAGCAATCCACAAATTGAACTTAATTTGTTTTCAAGGCGGACTAGCCAAAGTTGCTATTACCCTCTTGACTCTCCAGTGGGCTAGACACTGGAACATGGAGTCATAGCGAATTCAGAGGTTCCAATCATGACTTTTCAACTCACGGTTCTCAACATGGCTTGCTCAGCTTGCAGCGACACAATTACTCAAACCGTGAAGGCGATCGACCCTGCTGCTACGGTTCAAGCTGACACCAAAACTAAACAGGTCAATATTGAAACACAAGCCACCGAGACAGCTATTAAACAAGCTATCACCGCTGCTGGCTATACCGTCGCATAGGAGGTTTACATGGAAAACGCAACCTTAAAACTGAGAGGGATGAGTTGTGCCTCCTGTGCCAACAACATTGAGGAAGCAATTCGTTCTGTTCCTGGGGTTGAAGCGTGCAATGTCAATTTTGGAGCGGAACAGGCAGCCGTCTCCTACGATCCAAGCAAAACAGATGTTGCTGCAATCCAGGAAGCGGTTGATGAAGCAGGTTATTCGGCTCTCCCCATCCAAGATGATGTGCTTGCTCCTGAAGATGATGCTGAACGGCGTGAACGCCAAGCGGAAAACCAAAAGCTAACCCGTCGAGTCTGGGTTAGCGGTGTGATCAGTGCGGTCTTGGTGATTGGTTCGCTGCCTGCCATGACGGGCTTACCAATTCCCTTCATCCCCATGTGGCTGCACGATCCCTGGTTCCAGCTTGTGCTAACGGCTCCAGTCCTATTTTGGGCAGGCAGTGGGTTCTTTATCAATGCCTGGAAAGCATTGAAACGACATACTGCCACGATGGATACTCTGGTTGCCGTTGGTACAGGCACTGCCTATCTATATTCCCTATTTCCCACTTTCAATCCCCAGTGGTTCATTACTCAGGCACTTCGACCTAATGTGTACTTTGAAGCGGCTGCGGTCATCATTGCTTTGCTCCTGCTCGGACGATTGCTAGAGAACCGGGCAAAAGGACAAACCTCAGAAGCGATTCGGAAGCTCATGGGATTACAGGCGAAGACCGCACGAGTGATTCGCAATGGTCGAGAAGTGGATGTTCCGATCGCTGAAGTAGTTCTCGGAGATATCGTCCTTGTTCGCCCTGGTGAAAAAATTCCGGTCGATGGCGAAATTGTAGAAGGTTCCTCGACGATCGATGAGGCAATGGTGACGGGTGAGAGCCTACCTGTGAAGAAGCATCCTGGCGATGAAGTGATCGGAGCCACCATCAATAGGACGGGAAGCTTTCAGTTCCGGGCAACACGAGTGGGCAAAGATACGTTTCTCGCCCAAATTGTAAAACTGGTGCAGCAAGCTCAAGGTTCAAAAGCTCCGATTCAACGCCTTGCTGACCAGGTCACGGGATGGTTTGTGCCTGCGGTGATTGCGATCGCCATTCTCACCTTCATTCTCTGGTTCAATATTATGGGCAACGTGACAATGGCGTTGATTACAACCGTTGGTGTACTGATCATTGCTTGTCCTTGTGCCCTCGGTCTTGCTACACCCACCTCAATTATGGTTGGCACGGGCAAAGGGGCGGAAAATGGCATTCTGATCAAAGGGGCGGAAAGCCTTGAGTTAGCACACAAGCTGCAAACAATCGTTCTGGATAAAACAGGCACGATTACTCAAGGCAAACCTACCACCACAGATTACGTCACGGTTAATGGTACAGCCAACAGTAATGAACTTAAGTTGTTGCAATTAGCTGCATCAGTTGAACGAAACTCTGAACATCCTCTAGCAGAAGCTGTGGTGCAATATGCTCAATCTCAAGGGGTTGAGGTAGCAGACGTACAAGAGTTTGAAGCAATTGCCGGAAGTGGCGTACAGGGCTATGTTTCTGACCGTTGGATTCAAATTGGTACTCACCGTTGGATGAATGAGTTAGGAGTTGATACCAGCGCATTGCAGCAACAGTGGGATAAGTTGGAATCTCTAGGCAAGACGGTGATCTGGATTGCGGTGGATGGAAAAGTTGAAGGCATTATGGGCATTGCCGATGCAGTCAAACCCTCCTCTGTGACTGCGATTGGCACCCTGCAAAAAATGGGCTTAGAGGTAGTGATGCTCACGGGTGACAACCAGCGGACTGCGAATGTCATTGCCCGTGAGGTCGGAATCCAACGAGTCTTTGCCGAAGTTCGTCCGGATCAAAAAGCAGCAACCGTTGAAACGATTCAGTCTGAAGGCAAGATAGTTGCAATGGTAGGGGATGGCATTAATGATGCCCCTGCTCTGGCTCAAGCCGATGTGGGAATTGCGATCGGAACTGGAACGGATGTGGCGATCGCAGCTAGTGACATCACGCTTATCTCTGGTGACTTACAAGGCATCCTGACTGCAATTCAATTAAGCCGTGCCACGATTCGCAACATCAAACAAAACCTGTTCTTCGCCTTCATTTACAACGTGGCTGGCATCCCGATCGCCGCAGGGATTCTTTACCCAGTTTTTGGTTGGTTACTCAGTCCAATTATTGCGGGTGCAGCAATGGCATTTAGTTCAGTGTCTGTCGTAACGAATGCTTTGCGATTGCGGAACTTCAAACCCGTTGGAAACCGATAGGTGACGATCGGTAATCGGCGAGAAATTCAACGATTGCCAGTTACCGATCACTAACCTCCAACTACGCAACTCAGGAGATAACCATGCTCAAACACATCACATTCTTCAGCACATTAGCAGGCTTTGGTTTTTTATTAGGCGTTCTTTCAGGAACGATCGTAGAAGCAATTTAGGAGGTATTCAAATGATTAAGCAATCAGCAATTTTGGGCGGTATTGCAACTCTGAGCGTGGTACTGGGAACAACCTCTGGTGCAGCTATCGCCCAAATGTCTCACGAAGAGATGCAGACTAGAGAACAGCTTGGAGAGTTTCAACGCATTGACCAACCGCTGTGGGTGAAAGGAACTGTGACTGCCGGGGGGTTAGGGTTAATTGGGTTAGAACTTTGGTGGTTTCTGCTAAGCAAGCCAAAATCGCGTAAAGCCGCGACCCAAGGTGGCGTTCAGGAAATTACCGTTACTGTTGATGGTGGTTACGAACCGAGCCAAATTGTTGTGCAAGCAGGACAACCTGTACGATTAAACTTCGATCGCAAAGATCCCAGCAGTTGCTTAGAGGAAGTCCGGCTCCCTGATTTCCGAATCGCTCAAGATCTACCACTCAATCAGGTGACAGCGATCGAATTCACGTCTGACAAACCCGGTAGATACGAGTTCACTTGTGGCATGAATATGTTCCGAGGTGTGGTGGAAGTACAGTCTAGAGAGCCAGTTGCTGCTGCCCCAATTACCTCGGTTTCTACACTAACTCATCACCCTGAAAGCTCAGCAGATTCTACATCTAGTGTTGCAGCTACTCTAACTCCAGCAGGCGTTCAAGAGGCTAAAGTTACTGTTGCTAGGGGTTATCAACCCAAGCGAGTCATCGTTGAAGCGGGACATCCTGTTCGTTTGCAATTCGATCGCCAAAATTCCAGCAGTTGCTATGACCAGTTGTTAATTCCAGATTTTGCGATCGCCGTTGACTTTGAGCCTGAAACCACGACGGTTGAGTTTATACCGGAGCAACCTGGCGAATATGAGTTTATGTGTGGCATGAAGATGAATCGCGGGGTGATTGAAGTTCATGCGCCTCAACACTCTAATCCTGAGAAGGCAGTCGCTTAAGTTTGGCACAAACAAGCAGAAAGTAAGAGTGTGTCACCTGCTATTCGTGTCAAATACCAACAAAAACTGACGCAACAATTTCGTCAACATTTGAGCCTCCATCTTCGTAAACTGCTCTAGAAATTGTTTTTCTCGTCCAAACAGAACAGGCATGACGGTATCCGTCAGTTCAATTCCTTTGGAAGTCAGTTGCACACTGACACTGCGCCGATCTTCTGGATCACGAATGCGAACGACAACCCCATCTTGTTCTAGGCGATCGATTCGGTTAGTCATCGCCCCTGATGAAAGCATCAGCAGTTCATAGAGATCGGTTGGTTTGAGTTGATAGGGTGGTCCCTGTCGTCTCAGCGTCGCCAACATATCAAACGACCAGACGTTTAACCCATATTCCGCCAGGACGGATTCTCGGTGCTTTTCCAGTAAACGAGCAATCCGCATGACTCGCCCTGTCACTGCAAGAGCAGAGACATCTAGCTGCGGAGACTCGCGTTGCCATTGCTCCAAAATATCATCAATGCGATCGTGTTTCATGAGGTTACTATATCTTGATATCGAGATTCTTGACTTTTATCTTTACCTCAATTATCTTGATATCAAGATAAAAAATGAGTTCCAAATCTTCTGCTCGTTAACGCTCTAGATTTCAGGATCTCCCTCGCTGCAATTCACTCACCCCCTGTTTCAGTTATGAGCTTCTTACCGCTGTTGCGATCGCGGAGCCTCTGGTTTCGCTGTCAAATTTGCCTGTATCTTTTGTTGTCGCTGTTAAGTGGCGTTTTGCTACCGATTCAAGCCAGCATGAATGCACAGTTAGCGCGATCGCTGACTTCTGCTCCTTTGGCTGCTAGCGTTTCTTACCTGGTTGGCTTCTTGGCATTAGCTATTTTGCTGCTCACGCAACGGTTTGATCATCCTGATTGGTTTGCGTTACCGAAAGCACCTCATTGGAGTTTGGCTGGAGGTGTTTTCGGGGCCTGGTACATTGCCTCCAGTGCTTATTTCATCTCTACGCTAGGCACAACATTAACGCTGGGATTTGTTGTGTTTGGACAGGCGATCGCAGGCATTATTGCCGATCATTCTGGTTGGTTGGGACTACCTCGGCATCGCCTAACTCGCTATCGTCGCGTTGCAGTTGGTCTGTTAATGGTCGCGATTTTCTTTTTGGCGCAGTAATTCATTCCTTGTGCATTATGGATATTTTGTTAGCAATCGTTGGTGCAGGTTCAGCGGGTAGTTTTTTAGCGATCGGGTCGGCTGCGAATGCTCGCCTAAAGCAAACGTTACACTCTCCGATTGCTGCTACTGCAATTAACTTTCTAGTTGGGTTCAGCATCTTAACGCTCTTGATTGCATCAGGACTTTTCAAATTGCCCAATCTGCAACAGTTCGCTAACGTTCCCTGGTGGGCGTTTTTAGGTGGATTGCTAGGCGCTACGTTTGTCAGCTTAAGTACATTAACCGTCCCAAAACTCGGCTTAACGACAGCAACCTTAGCGGTGGTCTGTAGTCAAATGATTATGTCTCTTGTCATTGATCAGTTTGGTTGGTTTGGTGTTCCAACTCATCCGCTCAATTTCTCTAGAGTCTTTGCCATTGCTTTGTTGATTATAGCGATCGCTCTAACTCAGCTCGATCGTCAGCATTCTAATTAGATCCGATTCACACCATTTTTGTACTTAGTCAACCTTATCGAAGAATTGCCATGCAACTGTTAGAAGTTCAGTCTAGTGTTCGTCAAGAGCGATCTGTTTCTCGTACTCTTCTTTCCAAGTTCATTTACCAGTGGCAGTCTTTTCATCCTGAAGCTCAGCACCAACTGCGAGATTTAGGACAACAACCGCCTGCTCTGATCACCTCTGACTGGGTTGCAGCCAATCTGACCCCATTGCCAGACCAAACGGAAGAGACAAAGGCATTGTTGGTAGAATCAGATACCTTGATTGCTGAACTGTTTGAAGCCGATTGCATTGTGCTTGGGGTTCCCATGTATAACTTCGGAATTCCTGCAAATCTAAAAGCCTACTTTGACAATATTATTCGCGTGGGTCGTACCGTGGAGTACAACCGTGACACCGCAACCTTTAATGGTTTACTAACCGGAAAGAAAGCTCTCATTATCAGTTCTCGTACTGGCAGCTACGCTCCCGGAACGCCAGCAGGCGCAATGGATTTTTGTGTGCCCTACCTACAGTTCATCTTGAATTTTTTGGGCATTCAGGATGTGGAATACGTCGAAGTTCCCTATCAAGGAATGGGGGGCGAGATGCAGCAACAAGCAACTGAGACAGCGATCGCTCGTTTGATGGAGTTAGCCAAGACTTGGTAATGGATAGCCCAAACCGTTTTCAGGAGTGAGCCAATGAACAACCTGCTTTTTCAAACTCAACCATGGCAGCCTGCTTTGCATCTACAAGGCGATCGCAGAATTCTCGCAATGCTGTTAGTTCAGCTAGAAGAAATAGAAGAACAAAGCGATAGTTTGAAACAGGTTCGTACAGCCTTGCTGGATAGAATCACCAGTATTCAGGAAAGTCAGTGATGAAAATTTTTGGCAACCCTAAACAATCATACATATACACTGGAGGTATTCCATGCAATGGCTCAATGAACCGACTGAATGGTTCCATTCAAGTAATAGGCTGATCGTTAAAACCTCTCCCAAAACGGACTTTTGGCGTACAACTCACTATGGCTTCATTCGCGACTCAGGTCACTTTTACTTCGATACCTTTAGCACTGATTTTGTAATGGAGGTTGGCATTCATGGGAACTACAAAAATCTCTATGATCAGGCTGGAATCATGCTCCGGGTTGACGAAAAACATTGGATAAAAACTGGTATTGAGTTTGTCGATGAAGTGCAAAATCTGAGCGCTGTCGTTACCCACGGCTATTCCGACTGGTCTATGATTCCGCTACTCAACCCGCCCGAAGTCCTACACCTGCGAGTCGAACGTCGCCGGGAAGCCATTCACATCTCTTACCGAGATGACACTTTAGAATATAGACTGTTTAGGTTGACCTATCTACCCAGCGATAAGATTCAAGCGGGCATCATGTGCGCTTCCCCCGATGGCGATGGTTTTGAAGCTTCTTTTGAGGGCTTTCCATAATAGCAAAGTGTGTTCAAGCGTCCAACATGGGGGAACAAGCAGCAACCTGAAGTTAAGAGAGGCATCGAACGCTAGAGCAAAACGAGAACTAGGGTTTCAACCGCGATCTCTCCAATGGCTTTCTGCTGCTGTTCTTCCTCATTAAAATCCTTGAACAGATTAGCATCAATAGAGCTTGACTCTCTAGCTAGCTGGAGAGTTTAGGATAAAACTATTGCATTGGTGAGGTTGTTATGTTAGCTCAAGAAACCTTGAAACGAATTGGTTTAGTAGCGAAAGAGGGTGGGCTGCCGATCAAAACCATTCGCTATTACGACGAGTTGGGATTGCTCAAGACGTTTGGCAGAACAGAGGGCAACTACCGATTATTCAACTCAGATGTATTTGGTCGTTTACGGTTTATCAAGCGCGCCCAGGGGTTAGGTTTAAGCCTGTTAGAGATTAAAGAGTTTCTAGAGGTGCATGATCAAGGGGATTTACCGTGTGATCAGATCAAAGTAAAATTAGAAGACAAGCTTTCCCAGATCGAGCAGCAGATTCAACAATTACAGATTCTCAAACAGGAATTAAATGGGCTTCTATCCAATTGGGAGGCCCTGCCCGAACATCCTGAAGAAACAATTTGTCCGATTATTGAACGAGTTTAGAATAGACCCTTACTTCTGATAAAAGTACCAGTCCATGAGGTTTTTCATAGAACCCATGGACTGTTTTCTGTTGAATTTGAATTGTGGTTGATAAGCAAGCTTGATTCAGCAGTCAGGAAATTCTTGACTGGGGGCTTGACTCTCCAGCCAGCTAGAGATTCTAGGATAACGACAAGAGTAAAAAGCGGTGAGTGCAACATTATCAACACGACTCAACAGTTTCCATTGTCATTTATTAAAGAGAATCTTTACTCTCTATTACTCCTCACAATATTCCTTTTATCAAATTACAGCTGGAGTCAAGAATGAATCGCATAGCAACTGCGAGCGCTATCGTCGCGACTTTATCAATTGTTCAAGGTTGTACACAACTCGCTCAAGTCAAGGAGGAACCTACTATGACAACGACAACTCACCCAAATGCGGCTCACGCAGAAGAAACGAATCACAGCCATTCCACAACTTACACCGCAAGTCATGGTGAGCATGGCGATGGTCATGCAAACACTTCTGCATCAACTCAAGCAAAACTTACAACAACTGGTGTAATTACTCCTAATATTCCTACCATCCTTCAGATTAATGTACAGGATGAGAACGGAGAAGCGATTGCTCAATTCGACCAGTTTCAAGAGAAGATGATGCACTTGATCGCTGTCAGCGACGATCTGCAAGTCTTTCAGCATCTTCATCCTGTGTACAAAGGTAATGGACAATTTGAGGTTGAAGCACAGTTTCCTCAGTCCGGCGGCTACACACTGTTCAGCGATTACCAACCTACAGGACAGCCAGAACAGGTTTCTGTATTAAAAACCCGTGTTGCTGGAGACGATACTTCTGTTGCTCAAGTCAATTGGAGCCGTACCAAAACCTTTAATGAAACTATTGTTGGTTTTGCTTCAACTCAAGCAACGCTCCGAGCAGGGGAAGAGGTTGTTCTACGGTTTCACCTGCAAGATGCAACTAGTCATCAACCCATCACTGATTTACAACCTTATCTCGGTGAAAAGGGGCATCTAGTGATTCTGCGTCAGTCTCCTGCATTAACGCGAGAAAACTACATTCATGCTCATGCCGTGCAGAATACACCAGCAAACCAAATTCACTTTGCCACTCAATTTCCTCAGCCCGGAAGGTACAAACTGTGGGGACAGTTTAACCGTAATAGCGAAATTATTACGGCTGATTTTTGGGTAGAGGTTATTTAGTAGAACCCAAAAAGCTGATTGTCTCCTTGGCACCGTAGCCTAGCCACTAGCAGGAAATGGTTTGGGCTGAAATTTCATCCTGATTTTATACTTACCTGCAATACTGCTTCTCAGCTTTTGTTCAGTTCTAGACTTGCCCCGTTATCCTTGCCCAAGAATTGCCGATGGCTCTCACTCTCAAACGTTTTAGAACACTACCCCTTATTCCTTGGGTCTTGCGCCAGCAACATTGAACGCTCCGGCAACGCTGTGTATTCTCTGCCTTTCCGGTCTGCCGTAAAAATTCATCGATCTGCCAATGGCGTAAGTCAGGCGGTTCCGATCGCCGGGGTTCCTCCTTCTTTCCACCCTCGATGGGTACGATCACGATCGGCAGAACAGGGCTAGTGGGGAAGTCAGGCATGGTCGATCGTCTAGTTGAGTGGATTTCAGGTAGAGATAAATACGCTTTTTGGGTTCTTACGCACTTTGGGTAAATTGCAATGTGGAGGCGCGTTGAAACCTCGAAGCTTTGTTGTGAAACCAGCGATCGCCCCTGCTT
The DNA here is from genome assembly GCF_014695615.1 of Leptolyngbya sp. FACHB-711. NCBI lineage: Bacteria > Bacillati > Cyanobacteriota > Cyanophyceae > Leptolyngbyales > Leptolyngbyaceae > Leptolyngbya > Leptolyngbya sp. FACHB-711. Next base: position 5,042 of record NZ_JACJOR010000340.1, on the reverse strand, counting down.
TTTACCAAAAATGAGTAAGAGCCGTTCTGATTTGAAACTCGACGCATGCTCTGAAGTTTGGGCAATCTCCACGAGGTTAGAAGGAGCGATCTGCCTTTGGCGGCTGCGCGGAGCGGTCGCCCCTGCTTGCAAACTGGAAAATTCTGAGAGCTTTTATAGCGAAACATCACAATTTGAGCTTTTTGTTAATAAACATTGCAGCAACTTGATCCCTTTGTTAGCGTGTGCAAGTCGAATGATCACTGGTTGATTCTTGCATCTAGGAGTTATGTCTTATGCTTTACATCCTGGACTCTAACCCCATTCCCTGAATCCCAGAAGTACACTGTGGAACGACAAGGCAGTATAGATGTGAATCGATCTAGCTCGCCGTAGCTCAATTTTCCGTAAAGACTTCCTCAGCTTTTTTACACCCTCTATTCGTTCAGCAAAGGCTGAGGACTCCCTAAATCTCAGCGTCGGAGGCTTTCACATGAATATTCAAGGAAAGACCGTTCTTGTTACGGGCGCTTCTCGTGGCATTGGACGTGAGATCGCCCTAGAGTTTGCCAAACAAGGCGCACAGCGAATCATTTTAGTGGCAAGGACTCATTCACGCCTAATTGAAGTCGCAGCAGAAATCGCAGATCTCGGTGCCGAAGCTGTTCCGCTCGCGTTGGATTTAACGCAGCCTGTTGAGGTGAGCATCAAGATCGCTCAAACTTGGCGAGATTATGGACCCGTTCATCTGCTTGTCAACTGTGCTGGAGTTGCTTATCAAGCCCCCTTTTTGCAGTCTCAACTGCCGCATATTCAAGAAGAGATGGCAATTAACTTGATGGGGATGTACACGATGACTCGACTGATCGCCCGACGGATGGCTGTGCAGCGCCAAGGAACGATCGTCAATGTGTCCAGCCTGATGGGGAAGATTGCCGCTCCAACGATGGCAACCTACTCGGCAACGAAGTTTGCAATTTTGGGGTTTACTCAAGCTCTGCGGAGTGAGCTATCGGCTCACAATATCCGGGTGATTGCCCTTCTGCCTTCTCTAACGGATACGGACATGGTAAAGAACTTTCAGTGGTTTCGATGGGTAGTGCCGACCACTCCCCAAAAAGTGGCTCACTCCCTTGTGGTGGGACTGCAAAAGGACTCGACAGAGATTGTGGTGGGATGGCAAAGCCATCTTGCCGTGTGGGGAAACCGTTTTGCTCCTTGTCTAATGGAGAAGATTTCAAAGTTAGCGGCTCCCTTGTCTGAAGAGCGTCACCTCGAAAGGCTCAGAGAAGTTGGAGCTAACTCACGCTAGAGTAGTCTGCTAAAACAGGGGCTAGCGAGGAGTGAGACTAGCCCCCAAAAACAAGCAGCTTGATCCACATCATCTGCGATCGCTATAACTTATGAATTGTTCGGCAGTAGGGATGAGTAGAAGGTTATTCGCTGTCCCCTAGCTCCTCAACTTCTACGTTGATGCCGTCCTCAATCTCCACATTCAAAATATTGAGCTGCGTCTCTAACTCCTCGATCGTCGGCAGCTCCCCTTGCAGCGTCTCTGGCAGCACGTCTCGCAGCAGGTAGGTTGAAACCCCGATCGGTTTATTTACGTCGCGCAGGGCATACTTCACGATCGTCTTGTCCTAGGTCTTGCAGAGGATGATCCCGATTGTCGGGTTGTCCTGGGGGCTACGAAGGATTTCATCGATCGCACTCACATAGAAATTCATCTTGCCGCTGAACTCTGGCGTAAACTCAACAGTCTTTAGGTCAACAACCACAAAGCAATGCAGCCGGAAGTGATAGAACAAGAGGTCGATCCTAAAGTCCTTGCCACTGACTTGGATCGGAAACTGACTGCCGATGAACGCAAATCCCATCCCCAACTCCAGCAGGAATTCGCGGATGTGTGACACCAGGGCATTTTCGAGATCCCGCTCCTGCGCCTGCTTACCCAGGTTGAGAAAGTCGAAGTTATACGGGTCGCGCAAGACCTGCTGCGCCAGGTCTGACTGAGACTGAGACAGAGTTGCCTTGAAATTGGTTAATGCCTCGCCCTGGTGCTGGTAGCTGCCGCGATCGATCTGATGGATCAATGTAGCCCGGCTCCACCCCCTTTTAATAGTTTGTTCGACGTACCACATCCGCGCGTCTGGGTCTTTAACCCTATCGAGTAGGGTGCAGTTATGGAACCAGGGAATTTGTCCAGCAGATTGCTGGACTATTTGCTCATCTGGGTAAGCCTCAGCGAATGCCCTCATATACAGAAGGTTGGTGCGAGATAGACCCTTCATTTCTGGGAATGCCGCCTTTAAGTCCTTCGCCAACTTAGTAATGACCTTCGCACCCCAGCCCTGCTGCTGCTGACGGACCAAAATCTCGCGTCCAATGTGCCAGTAAAGTAGCACTAATTCTCGATTCACCGATACAGCAGCACGTACCTGAGCCGATCGTATCCGCTCCTTTAAGTCCCGCAGGAAGCGTTCGTATTCACTTCCACCCTTGAAAAGTTCAGCCATTGCCTAAAGTAGTAATCCATTCAGTACCAAACCTTCATCCGCACAAGGGAAACCCTACGCCTCGCGCTGCTGCTGTCGCTCTTGCAGTGTAGTAATGAGGCTGGCACGATCGCTGAGAGCTTGGGTCAAAATCCGGGCGATCGCCTCTTCGACAATCACTTCTTTATAGGGAGCGTTCGCCTTCCCCAGTTCAAGCTGAAGCTGAAGGTGAAAGGTATCTAGCTGTTGAAGAACAGCATCGCTAATCTGGAATGTTGCCTTGCGAATGGTTGGCTTGCTAGCTGGTTGACTTGTTGGCTGGTTGACTTCTTTAGGATCAGGTGCAGGAATAGGAGCAGATGGTTCCTCTGGCTTTACAGCAACCTGACTGGATGACTTTACAGCTTTCTGACTTGTTGATTGGTTAACTTCTTCGGCAATCGGCTTCTCAACTTCCTGAATTTTTGACTTGTTGACTTGATGACTTGTAGGGTTCTCAACTTCCTGACTTACTAGCTTGCTTTCTTGCTGACCAACACCGCTAGCATCTACCTGACTTTCTGGCTGGTTAACAAGTTGACTTGTCTTCTTGCTATGTCGTTCAAACCCTGCCAACACTCGATCGGTTGGCGAAAGCGGGTCGTTATCGCTTAACCTTGCTCTTCTTTGCGCCATTGCTCTGAACTTCCATGATTGTGTTAGCGATCGTCTGGTAAGGTTTCACCAGTTTGGAATCATCGGCGTAGGTATGAATTGGCTCCCCAGCAACATTGGATTCTGGGAACTTAACAGACTTGGGAACTGGGTCGAATATAGGAATGTCCTTCAGTCGACCCTTGAGTGAAGTCAGCACATCCTGAGTCATGATGGTATTCCGCTCCGCCATCGTCGGCAGGACTCCCAGGATCTTTAGGTCTGGGTTAAGTCGCTTTTGGACACTTTGAATCGTTTCCAACAGAGCAGCCAAACCTTTGAGGGCAAAAAACTGACACTGCACTGGAATTAAAACAGCGTCCGCTGCTGCTAGAGCATTGACCGTCAGTAGCCCTAAGCTCGGTGGGCAGTCAATCAGGATATGGTCAAACTGACTCTCGATCGGCTCCAGCACTTCCTTCAGCAAAAAGAAGTTTCCGATCTTAGACATCAGCTCTGGCTCAGCACTGGCAAGGGAAATATCAGAGGGAAGTAGAGTCAAGCCCGATCGTGTAGGAACTAGCACTTCCTTTGCAGAAGAACGTTCTGTAATCACGTTGTAGGTGGTGAGCTGACCTTCTGTCACTTCAACCCCCAGCCCGGTTGTCAGGTTCCCTTGTGGGTCAAAGTCGATCGCGAGGCAAGAGCAGCTTTTAATCAGCACTCCCCCTAGGCAAATCACAGAAGTCGTCTTCGCTACGCCCCCTTTTTGGTTAGCGACGGCAATTTTCATCAAGCCTTGCCTCCAACTTGTTTGCAGGTTAGCAACCTATAAATACAACAAGTCAGGATGTATAGCAAGTCAGCTTTATGTAAGTATGACAAGTCAACAAGTCAGGAATAGAGCAATCTAACAAGTCAAGATGGTTAGAGGTAAAGGCAGCAGAGCCTTTCAGGTATAGAATTGGAGAACTGTGCTGCCATGCTCAGCTGCTACTCGTCCGATTCGCTGTCGTCTCCGTGCAGTAAATCGGTTGCTTTGCCCCGCCCGTGCCCTCGACCTAGACCTAGACCACGATCCTGTACTCAAGCAGTCTCTTAAAGAACTTAAGGATTAGCTGCCTAATTCCAGGGAGGATTGGGATCAGTTCAAGCAATGGTGGCGGACCAATTACGCAGCTTGTCTGAACTAGCTAAGAGGAATCATGGCTGAACATCGCGATATCGGGCATGACTGGCAGTTTAGTAATGCCTAGAGAAAATAACCTTCAACTGGTTGCGGGTTTTGCTCTCTGGGTGAATTTGTCTGGAAGCCTCTATCTGCTTCAACTTTCATCGACTCAAGCTAAAGTGACACAAGCCTTTTTAGCTGGATGAGAATTGGAGGAGTGATGGCTGAATCTAAATCCTGGCAAGCGATTCCTACGAATTTGACCTTAGAGCAGTTCCAGGAATTTGTCTTGCCCCATCTGAAAATGGGAATTCGTGGTCCGCAGCCGAAGCTCGGTTTTCATGTGATGTTCAACTACATCTTGAAACTGTTGCACCTCGGATGTCAGTGGAAAGAATTGCCCATCGAAAAGAACAAGGATGGGCAACCAGAAATTCACTACACCAGAATCTACCGCACCTTTCACCGGTTTGAAGCTCAGGGCTGTTTTGATGCGATTTTTGCCAAGTCTGTGTCACTGCTGCATCGGAAGGGTCATCTCGACATCAGCGTCATTCATGGCGATGGAACGACGACTGTGGCGAAGAAAGGAGGTGATAATCTCGGATACAGCGGACACAAACACCTCAAAGGAGACAAAGTGGTTGCTTGCTGTGATCGCAACTGCAATGTCATCGCCCCATTTGTTTCGGCTCCTGGCAATCGGAATGAATCACCGCTGTTGAAGGCAGCGCTGCCACAAGTCACCTGCATGGCCACGCAGG
>NZ_JACJOR010000034.1:0-9483 GCF_014695615.1 Leptolyngbya sp. FACHB-711 | reverse complement strand
GTGAAAGAGAGAGTTGGTCTGGTCGTTAGCGACAAAATGGACAAGACCGTCGTGGTCGCGGTAGAAAACCGATCGCCCCACCCGAAGTACAAAAAAATCATGGTTCGCACCAAGCGATTCAAGGTACACGACGAAGAAAATAAGTGCAAAGTGGGCGATCGCGTTCGTATTCAGGAGACACGCCCGCTGAGCCGCACCAAACGCTGGACAGTCGTAGATATCCTCGGTGGCACGACTAGCGCGTAATTAACGGTGAACGTGATTAGTTGAACCTGTTTATTTGAGGATTAAGAGGGAGACGAACTGTGATTCAGCAAGAGACCTATCTCAATGTGGCGGACAACAGCGGCGCAAGAAAGCTGATGTGTATCCGCGTTCTCGGCGGCAACCGTCGCTACGCCAACGTAGGTGACGTGATTATTGCCGTGGTGAAAGATGCGCTGCCGAATATGGCGGTTAAAAAGTCGGACGTGGTACGGGCAGTCGTCGTACGCACCAGAAAGGGTCTGCGTCGCGATAGCGGCATGAGCATCCGGTTTGATGATAACGCCGCCGTGATCATCAACGCTGAAGGAAACCCCAGAGGAACCCGTGTGTTTGGTCCGGTTGCCCGCGAATTGCGCGATAAGAACTTCACCAAGATTATTTCGCTGGCTCCAGAGGTGCTGTGATGAAGAAAGGAACCAAGGTTCGCTACAAAATGCACGTCAAGAAAGGCGATACCGTCCAGATCATTTCTGGCAAAGAGAAAGGCAAAGTAGGTGAAATTCTGAAAGCTTTTCCCGAAACCAGCCAGGTGATCGTGCAGGGCGTTAACGTCAAGACGAAGCACATCAAACCCCAGCAAGAGGGTGAGTCGGGGCAGATTCAAACGATCGAAGCTCCGATCCACAGCTCGAACGTGATGCTGTATTCCAACAAGCAAAAAGTGGCAAGCCGCATCTGCTACACCGTCAACACGGATGGCAAAAAGGTGCGAATGCTGAAGAAGACTGGGGAAATCATCGATTAGTGTTTGATTCTTTACAAGAAATATCCCTGACCAAGACCAGGGAATTTATGGAGAGAGACCCATGGTAAACAAATTCAAGGCACGCTATCAAGACGAAGTAGTGCCTAAGCTGATGGAACAGTTCAAATACACGAACATTCATCAGGTTCCTAAATTAGTCAAAGTGACAGTGAACCGGGGTTTAGGCGAAGCATCGTCTAACGCAAAGGCACTGGAAGCATCGCTGAACGAAATCGCGAGGATTACCGGACAAAAGCCAGTTGTGACTCGCGCCACAAAAGCGATCGCAGGTTTCAAAATCCGCAAAGGAATGCCCGTCGGCATGATGGTGACGCTGCGCTCCGACCGGATGTACTCGTTCCTCGATCGCCTGATCAATCTGGCGTTACCCAGAATTCGCGATTTCCGAGGCATCAGTCCAAAAAGTTTTGACGGTCGCGGTAACTACACGCTCGGCGTGCGCGAACAGCTTATTTTTCCTGAGATTGAGTACGACAACATCGACCAGATTCGCGGGATGGACATTTCTATCACCACGACTGCGACGACCGATGAAGAGGGTCGTGCCTTACTTAAGGAACTGGGGATGCCCTTCCGGGATATCTGAGGCAATTTCATCAAGAGGAAGCTATGGCGGCTAACGATACCATTGCAGATATGCTGACGCGCATTCGGAATGCGACAATGGCGCGGCATCAAACAACAGAAGTTCCATCGACCAAAATGACGCGAAGCATTGCTGAAGTGCTGCGCTCGGAAGGATTTATTGCTGACTTTACAGAGCAGGAAGAAGGGATCAAGCGGATGCTGGTGCTTTCCCTCAAATACAAGGGCAAAAACCGTCGTCCCATTATTAACACTCTGAAGCGGGTCAGTAAGCCTGGACTGCGCGTTTACTCCAACCGGAAGGATTTACCTCGCGTGTTGGGCGGCATTGGCATTGCGATCATTTCAACGTCCAGCGGCATCATGACCGATCGCGATGCGCGTCGTCAGGGACTCGGCGGTGAAGTGCTTTGCTACATCTGGTAAGGCAGTTTTTAGATTACAACTCACTTTAATCAGGAGAAACTGTCATGTCTCGAATTGGTAAACGCCCAATCACGCTTCCGGCAAAGGTTGATGTGACGATCGACGGACAGGAAGTGAAGGTCAAAGGTCCGAAGGGCGAATTGGCTCGCGTCCTGCCTGCTGAAGTCGAAGTGACTCAGGAAGACGGCACAATTACGGTGGCACGCCGAAGCGACTCTCGCGCTGCCCGCCAGCGTCATGGACTCTCGCGCACCCTGGTTTCCAACATGGTCGAAGGGGTGTCGCAGGGATTCAGCAAGCGGCTGGAGATTCAAGGGGTAGGCTATCGTGCCCAGGTGCAGGGACGCAATCTGATCCTCAACGTGGGATACAGTCATCAGGTGCAAATTGAACCGCCCGAAGGCATTCAGCTTGCTGTAGAAAACAATACCAACGTGATTGTGTCTGGAATTAACAAAGAAGACGTGGGCAATACCGCCGCCAAAATTCGTGCGGTTCGTCCCCCGGAACCCTATAAGGGTAAAGGCATTCGCTACGCAGGTGAAGCCGTCAGACGTAAGGCTGGAAAGGCAGGTAAGAAGTAATGAAACTGACTCGCAAAGAATCAATCAAACGCCGCCATCGTCGCGTTCGTCGCAAAGTATTTGGCACTACGGAACGTCCCCGGTTGGCTGTCTTTCGATCGCATCAGCACATCTATGTCCAGGTGATCGACGATTCGCAACACCATACCCTGGTAGCAGCTTCCACGTTGGAACCCGATGTTCGATCGGAAGTTGAAACAGGTCGCAACTGTGATGCCTCGGTGAGAGTCGGACAGTTGATTGCAGAACGGGCAAAGGCACAGGGGATCGATCAGGTCGTATTCGATCGCGGCGGCAACCTCTACCACGGGCGTGTCAAAGCTCTGGCAGATGCAGCGCGGGAAGGCGGACTGAATTTCTAGGTCATGCTCTGAGTTCAATACAAGAAACTTGTTAGAAGGATAAGGATTATCATGGCGAATCGTCGCAAGAATAACCGTAACAACAAGGAAAAGGAAACCGATTGGCAGGAGCGTGTCGTTCAAATTCGCCGTGTAACCAAAGTGGTGAAGGGCGGTAAGAAACTCAGCTTCCGGGCGATCGTCGTGGTCGGAAATGAACGCGGGCAAGTCGGGGTCGGGGTCGGCAAAGCCAGTGATGTGATCGGCGCAGTGAAGAAAGGAGTCGCGGACGGCAAAAAGCACTTAGTTGAAGTGCCTTTGACCAAAGCAAACTCGATTCCTCACCCAGTTAATGGTGCAGGCGGCGGTGCAAAAGTAATGATGCGTCCGGCAGCACCTGGTACTGGGGTAATCGCGGGTGGCGCAGTTCGTACCGTACTGGAGCTGGCTGGCGTGAAGAACATTCTGGCAAAGCAGCTTGGCTCTGGCAATCCGCTCAACAATGCAAGAGCGGCAGCAAACGCGCTGTCTTCGCTTCGCACCTTCTCGGATGTGGCAGAAGAGCGGGGCGTTCCAATTGAGAATCTCTACGGTTAGTAGTTCGCCTAATCTGAAGGCGCGATCGCTTTAATGATCATCTAATGATCATCTCTTCATGATCATCTCTCGTTTATTGGCTGTATCACTATGAGACTACAAGACGCTGTTCCTCAACCTGGCTCACAAAAACGTCGTCGTCGTGTGGGTCGAGGCATCGCTGCCGGACAGGGCGCAAGCTGCGGCTTTGGGATGCGGGGTCAAAAATCTCGCTCCGGTCGCCCAACTCGTCCTGGATTTGAGGGTGGACAAATGCCCCTCTATCGCCGGATTCCGAAGCTGAAGCATTTCGAGCGAGTGAACGTGAAGCAATACACGGTCATCAACGTGGGCGATCTGGCAGAACTGAGTGCGAATTCCCAGGTGAGTCTGGCTTCGCTAATGGAGGCTGGTATCGTGACGACTGATGATGGTCCGCTCAAGATTCTGGGCAATGGTGATGTATCGGTTGCGCTAACCGTTCAGGGGGCTGCTTTCTCGGCATCGGCGCGCGAAAAAATCGAAGCGGCGGGCGGAACTTGTGAAGTGGTAGGTTAAAAGCTTCTTCAATTTGGGATGTTTGTTGCTGATCCCTTCAGTGTTGTTCTTGAGCGATCGGAACATCTACACTAGGAGAGAAGCTCTCAAATTACACTGCTCTACTGGTTTCATCAACCTTTTAATCAGCAGTACAGCGTACCTGCCAAATTCAGCAGAGGGACTCCTACATGGTCGTTAGTCGAGATAAAACTCCAACCGCTCAAGAAACTTTTGCCCAAATGGCGCAAGCAGCCGGACTGAGAAGTCGGTTGCTTGTGACCGTTGGAATGCTCATTTTAATTCGCCTGGGCATTTACATCCCGATCCCTGGAATCGATCGCGTTGCGTTTCAGCAGGGACTTCAAGGAAGTGGCCTAGGCAACCTCATTGGCATTCTCGATGTCCTGGCAGGGGGCGGTATTTCCGCTGTCGGCATTTTCGCGCTGGGAATTCTGCCCTATATTAATGCCTCCATTATTATTCAGCTTTTGACTGCTGCCGTTCCAAGCCTCGAAGACCTTCAGAAGAACGAAGGGGAAGCCGGACGACGCAAAATTTCTCAAATCACCCGATATGTTGCTTTGGGTTGGGCAATTTTCCAGAGCATTGGTATTTCGCTGCTGCTTAGCCAATACGCGGCAAGTCCAGGACCGCTGTTTATTTTCCAGACGGTGCTGGCACTGACCGCAGGTTCAATGTTTGTTATGTGGGTTGGTGAACTGATTACTGAGCGTGGCATCGGCAATGGAGCTTCGCTGCTGATCTTCGTCAGTATTGTTTCCACCCTACCTCGATCGCTCGGACAGACGATCGACTTGGCTCAAAGCGGCGATCGGAGCTTGGTGGGCGGCGTGATTATCCTGTTCCTGGTTTTCCTGGCAATGATCGTCGGGATTGTGTTTGTGCAGGAAGGGACTCGTCGGATTCCGATTATTTCGGCGCGTCGTCAGGTCGGTCGCCGGATGTATCTGGAAAAGAGCAGCTATTTGCCGCTTCGCCTTAATCAGGGCGGCGTGATGCCGATCATCTTTTCTTACATGGTGCTGTTTTTGCCTGCTTCGCTGGTCAACTTCTTCCCGAATAACCAGGTTTTGATTCAGGCGGTTCGCTACCTCAGCCCCGGTCACTGGCTGAATATTCTGCTTTATCTGGTGCTGATTCTCTTCTTTAGCTATTTCTACGCTTCGCTGATCGTGAACCCTGTAGAAATGTCCCAAAACTTGAAGAAGATGGGCGCGAGCATTCCCGGTATTCGTCCTGGTAAGGCAACCAGCGACTATATCGAAAAGGTGCTGAATCGGCTAACGTTCCTGGGCGCAATCTTCCTGGGTCTGGTCGCAATTATTCCGACTGCGGTAGAAGGCGCAACGCAGGTCAGAACCTTCCAGGGTTTGGGCGCAACGTCGCTGCTGATTCTGGTGGGTGTGGCGATCGACACCGCAAAGCAAATTCAGACCTATGTGATTTCCCAACGCTATGAAGGGATGGTGAAACAATAGTGGCTCGATTGATCTTTTTAGGACCTCCTGGCGCAGGTAAGGGTACGCAGGCACAGGTATTAGCCAAGCACTTTGGCATTCCTCACATCTCCACTGGGGATATTTTGCGGAGTGCAGTGGCGCGGCAGACGGAGTTAGGGCAAAAAGCGCAGTCCTATATGGATCAGGGCGAACTGGTTCCCGACCAGCTCATTATTGATATGGTACGGGAGCGGCTCCACGAAGATGACGTGACTCCAGGCTGGATTCTCGACGGTTTTCCCCGTACGGTGACTCAGGCAAACTCTCTCGATCAACTGCTTCAGGAAATCCATCAGTCCTACGATTACGTGGTGAATTTTGATGTACCTGATGTAATTCTGATCGATCGCCTGCTGAACAGGGGGCGGAAGGACGACACCGAAGAGGTGGTGAAGCATCGTCTGGATGTTTATCGCAAGCAGACCGCTCCGCTAATTGACTTCTACCAGAACCGCAGTCAGTTGATTTCGGTGAACGGCGATCAGTCGGTCGAGGATGTGACGGCTCACCTGGAGCAGTTAATCAACGCTTAATTTCACTCAGTTCCTTTGCTGAAATATAGTTGGGCTGCGTTGTCTCGAAGAAGAGTTGGCGCAGCCCTTCTTTATTTTGTGGCGATCGTCCTATAAGGGAATCCTCAATCCGGTGACAGGATACCCGCGTTGATATAGGCGCATCAGCTCACCGGGAAGCGGTTGAATGGGTGACGCACTGGCACGAACAATAATCGGTTGAGTCCAGGCGTAGCTATCGCAAAATCCGCAACGCTCCAGGTCAATCACACTCTGATCGACCGCATCGGGATCGCCTAGCAGGATAAACTTTACCTGCGATCGCCCCGGAGGGGGGCTGGCATCGCCTCGCCCAAAACGGTCATGCAAAGGTTTACCGAAAGCCGTAGACGGTTCGGGAGGGTAAGTCATGTATTTAGATCTCCATAGGGTAAAGAACCCTAGAGAGTGGAACAAGACTTTAAAACATGACTGAATCAACCAGAACGTATAATCGTCCTAGCCTTCAGACTGCTCACATCAGCCTGGGAGGTTAGCTGGCTATGAGTGTTCGCAGCACCCATAGTCGGCGATCGATCTCCTGATGAGAACAATCACTCCCTCAGTCCATCTCTAGGTAAAGCATGGCTCTCCGGTTAAGTTGCATTGAGCCATTGCTTCACGCCACCAAAATTTTTTTGTGCGAGTAATAGTAGGGGGTGGGGCGATGCGACGCAGTTTCCCCTTCGGGGTAATCGTGATTTATCAGAAACAGCTATGGTCTAGGCTGTAATTTCATCGAACCACCCTTGATTCGGGCTAATTCCGTTTTTAGGATCTTAGGCGGAATGGAAGGCAAAAACAGACCGAAGAAACGCTCTCAGGATTCGGGCTAATGCCTGGAATCAGGGGATTATGCGGAAAATTTGTCGGGCTAATGTTCAATTGGAGCGATTAGACGGAATTCATTCAGCCTAATTGCCTCTATAGGGTAGATAGCCCGAACGAGTTCAGCCCAATCAGTAGTTATACGCGCGACTCGAAGTCGTTCGGGGGAGTTGGAAGGATTCCTAAAAGTCTTTCCCTGCCAGTGTTCAGGCAGATGTCCGCCTCAGAATATTCAACCAGTAATGGGAGGGTAGCATCAGCAGAAGAGGTTAATTGCCTAATGATACAAGAGCCAAAATTTGTATCAGGGCAAGGTTGCTAAGGATAATGCGAATGAATCCTTGAAGAGGCTTCGTTAATGTAAATGCTTGAAATTGGCTGACACGAGCATTTTGGGGCACATGAGGGTTGATAGCGTCTAAGTATCAACTGTGAACACCTCGCTCCCGGAGTAAAGAGGAGTCCTAAAGCAATCACATCTCCACCCCGTGCGAAACGAGGAAACTCCGATAGAGTCCTGAAAATGCCTTCATGTTCAGGTAAGCCGAAGGTAACTGAGGTGGAACCCTCTAGCGGATACAGGATGTCCCAAGAAGCGAAAGCCGTCAGTCGAAAGACCAGCGGAAACCATAACGCGACGGATAAGGCAGATGCCTAACCTGAAAGGGTGCAGACGTGGGACAGGTGATCTCCAGAAGTGACGTTGAGACGAAACCGAACGCTGTGGGAAAAGTTAGGTGCAAACGAACTTTGCAAACGTAACCAAGCGCACGACTGATTGGCAAAGGGTCAATTGGCGCAGAGCATTTCGCGTCGTGAGGAATTTGAGACAACGCATCTTCAAGGCAACCCGAAATGGAGATTGGAGGCGAGTCAGGAATCTGCAAAGATTGCTACTCAAGAGTTACTCAAACGTCCTGTTAGCAGTACGAAGAGTAACTCAGATCAATGCTGGTAAGCGAACGCCGGGTATCGATAAACTTCTGGTGAAAACCGGACCTGCTAAAGCGATTCTAGCCGATGCGCTTAAGCAGCAAGTGCCCTGGAAGCCACTGCCAGCAAAGCGGGTGTACATTCCTAAAGGCAATGGCAAACGTCGCCCTCTGGGAATACCGAGTGTCATCGACCGCTGCCTTCAGGCAATTGTCAAGACGGCACTGGAACCCTGTTGGGAAGCTCAGTTTGAGCCGACGAGTTATGGATTTCGTCCTGGACGGAGTGCTCATGATGCGATTGCCCGAATCTATGTCACGGCGAATGTAGCCAATCGCAAGAAATGGGTTTTAGATGCAGACATTGCGGGATGTTTTGACCAGATTAACCATGAATGCCTGCTGCAACAGGTCGGCAATTTTCCCGCACGCGGGTTGATTGCTGGCTGGCTCAGAGCAGGATATATGGAATACGGGGCTTTGCATTCCACCGAGTCTGGCACCCCGAGGGGGGGAATCATCTCACCGCTGTTGGCAAACATTGCGCTACACGGCATGGAAGCAGCCTTGGGAATTACCCGATATGCTCAAGGTTGCGTCAAAAAGACAGTCAGGAGAGTGATAGTCCGCTATGCCGACGATTTTGTCGTGTTTTGTGACACCAAAGCTGAAGCAGAGCAAGCCCAAGCCGACCTTCAAAGCTTCCTCAGCTTGAGAGGATTAACGCTATCTGAGGATAAGACACAGATAGTCCAGCTATCGGAAGGATTCGACTTTTTGGGTTTTAATGTCCGTCATTATCCGGCGAGTCACACCCCCACGGGATGGAAACTGTTGATTAAGCCTGCTCAAAAGAGTGTGATGGGATTTCGAGAGAAATTGCGTCAGATTTTCAAGCAGCTTCATGGCAGCAATGCTCAATGTCTGATTAGAGTGCTCAATCCCCTCCTCCGGGGTTGGGCGAACTACTACCGAGGGGTGGTTAGTTCAAAAACTTTCCAGACGCTCGAATCTTACATCTTCTGGAAGCTCAGACGTTGGATCAGCAAAACCCATCCTAACAAGTCCTTCTCCTGGCGTGACCATCGATACTGGGCAAATCATCCTGCCTATCCCGGTAGTCAATGGAGCTTTGTGGACAAAGACACAGGCATGGTGCTCTACCGCATCGGTTACACTCGCATTCAACGGCATATCCTGATTCAGGGCGATGCTAGCCCAGATAATCCTGACTTCAGGAATTATTTTGAGCAGCGGGCAAAACGGTCGGAGCAAAGCGGTGACTATCCGAAAGCGGTACAACGGGTCATCCAGCATCAGCAAGCGCGGTGTCCGAATTGTGGACAATCCTTATTCAATGGGGAAGAGATCCAGATTCATCACAAAGTCCCACGCCAACAAGGAGGAACCAACCACACCTCCAACCTAATGGCAGTTCACCTGGTCTGTCATTTACAGCTACATCGGTGAGCAATAGAGATTGCTTGAGCCGTGTACAGTGAAAGTTGTATGCACGGTTCTGAGGGGAGGGAGAAGGACATATCTAAAACCTTCTCTTTTACCCGAC
>NZ_JACJOR010000339.1:0-2172 GCF_014695615.1 Leptolyngbya sp. FACHB-711 | reverse complement strand
TGCCGCTTTGGGCAACCAGTACCTTAAACCCCGAATTTCGCAAAAAATCAAACAGGAGGTTCAGGTTAGTAGGAGTATCGTCAACAATTAGAATTGTCGCCGGTAGAATTGTCGCTGGCAGGCTTGTCGTTGGGGTGACAGTGTTCATAACTGTGCTCGATACTGACGAATAAGCTCTAAAATCTGCTGTTCTTCAAATCCTCGAACCAACTGAGCCAGGGGACGAGTCAGGCAAAGCCAGCGATCGTCCGTCTGTTCCAGGTTAGTGATGTGATCCATAATGCCTTGCAAGTCACCCTGCATCGCAAGGTCGAAGAGGGTATTCAGTTCAGCCTGGGCAGACGGCATTTTAAGGGCAGCGGGAATGCTAGCGGGAATGCCAGTGGAAATGCCATTGGGCGCATCAGGCACAATTTCCCCGAAGGAGGAACTGCTTCGCATCGTGCCTTTCATCGTGCCCTGAGGGGTTTCGACTTTCTGCAATGGCTCCTCGGACGGCTGACAAATCCACGCTAAATTCAAGTAAGTTTGCAGATGCTCTAGCAGGTCTACTTCGCGCACAGGCTTGGGGAGAAATCCATTACAGCCTGCCCGCCGACTGGTTTCCTGGTCAAAGTCCAGGGTGCTGGCAGAGACGGCAATAATCGCAATATCTTTGAGCGTTGGAGACGATCGTAGCTGCCGAATTGCCTCAAACCCGTCCATCACGGGCATCACCAGATCCATCAAAATGGCATCGGGGCGAAACTCGTGCGCCTTGTCCAGTCCGTCTTTTCCGTCTACTGCTTCCATTGTTTCAAATCCTAACGGTTGCAATAGTCCCAGCAGCACTGCGCGGTTTTCCCACTGGTTATCGACCACCAGAACCCTACGACGATCACCGTGGTAGCCCACAATAACAGGCGGAAGGACAGCGGACATCCCACTCTGGTCTGTAATTTCGGGAAGCACAATCTCAAACCAAAACTTGCTGCCCAGCCCGAACTGGCTTTTCACCTGAATTTCGCTGCCCATTAGCTGCACAAGTTGCCGGGTAATGGTTAGCCCCAGTCCGGTTCCCTCGGATTGTCGCCGATTTTCCCCAGCTTGCTGAAACGGTAGAAAAATCTGCTCTAGCTGCTCAGCCGAAATGCCGATCCCGGTATCCTCCACCTCAAACCGCAGCCGGGAAAGACCGGGTTGCAGGGCATGGTCAACGGGTTGAACCCGAAACGTAATCCATCCCCGCTCGGTAAACTTAATCGCATTGCCTAACAGATTCAGCAGAACCTGACGCAGCCGCTTTTCGTCTGCTCGTACAAAAGTAGGGAGTGGGGCAACGGGTTCATACAAAAAAGCAACATCTTGACGGGTGCGAACCTTAAACATCTGCACCAGATTTTCTAGAAATGTAGAAAAATGAAAGTCGTGCGGATGCAGTTCCATTTTTCGGGCTTCAATTTTCGATAAATCTAAAACGTCGTTAATCAGGGTTAGTAAATGCTCGCCGCTGTAGTGAATAATTTCTAGCCCGTTTCGCTGCTGTTCGGTCAAGTTTGTTGATTTTTTGAGGATCTGCGCGTAGCCGAGAATGCCGTTGAGGGGGGTTCGCAGCTCGTGGCTCATGTTGGCTAAAAACTCGCTTTTTGCCCGATTTGCCGCTTCTGCCATATCTTTTGCTTGCTGCGTTACGACATCCGCTTGCCAGCGTTCAGTGATATCGTCAATGACCCAGAGGCGACCAGGAACATGGCGCAAATTAATTGGTGTACTGGAAAGGCTTAAAACCTGAGGCTGAGGTTGGGTAAAAAACCATCGCCAGTCGCGAATTTCGATCTGAGGTTGGGTAAAAAATTGGGCTGCCTGCTGGGTGATGTCTTGCTGGTTGTCTGCCTTTAGCCGGAGGCTGGTCATAGCCTGGGCGATCGCCATTGGTTCTGCCATTCCCTGCGGTAATCCAAGCTGCATCGCTGCGATGTAGTTAAGCCAGCCCTGTTCGCCGCTTTCATCCACAAACACTACGCCCTGTGGAATGGTTTCTAAGATGGCACGCAGCCGCGCCTGCAAATTTTCGAGCCGCAGCGTCATATCCTGAAACCGCAGCAGGTTTCGCATTCCGCTTAGCAAAGACGCTAAAAACTGCTGAAGCTCCGACGAGAACTGAACCGATCGATACCAGAACAGCACGATCGC
>NZ_JACJOR010000338.1:0-3295 GCF_014695615.1 Leptolyngbya sp. FACHB-711 | reverse complement strand
ATGAAAAGATTGTCTTAGGGAACCGTGCTTGCCCGTTTGCTGAAAAAGTCATCGATCGCCCCGCTATGTGTATGATGACCTCAAATGTTTTTGGCTCCATTGCAGCGGACAATTTAGGGTACGCCAAGGTGGAACTGCAAGAGACGATAGCGACGGGGGCGCCTGGATGCCAGGTGGTCGTTTATTTGAAACCCACTCCAGAGGCAGAAGAAAGTCAAGGAAGAGAATACTTCAGGGGAGAGAATGAGGGGTGACTCCCGAACAGTTTCTCGAATTCGCCAGACTTTTGCCAGAACCCGTGCTCCTAATTTCGGTAAACGGTCAGATCCTGGCTGCCAACCCGTCATTCTCCAAGATGCTGGGGCTACACCACCAGATACTGCAAGGGAAAATGCTCTTTGAGCTGGTAACCAATCCTCCTGATCAAGTCAGACAGTATCTACGCAATTGCTCCAGCAGTCGAGGAATGGTGCTTGGATCATTAACCTTGAGTGCCAACAATGGAGAAACTTGCTTGTGTCGCTCTGAAGGGGCAGCCATCCGACCGTGGTCACCCGAATCGCCTGCATTAATTTTATTGCGCTTAAAAAGTAGGGAATCTGCCAGTAGCCGATTCATCCTACTTAACAAGAAGATCGATGAATTGGCAAAAGAGATCCGGCAACGGAAACGAGCGGAAGAAGAGCGGGCTCAACTTCTGGTGCAGGAACAAAAAGCACGAGCGGAGGCTGAGAAAGCACGAGCAGAAGCTGAGAATCTTAATCGATTGAAGGATGAATTTCTCTCAACCGTTTCCCATGAACTGCGGACCCCCCTCAATGCCATCCTTGGCTGGTCTCAGATCCTTCGGACCAAGAGGGTAGACGAAGCAACGATGAATCGCGCTCTGGAAACGATCGGGCGCAACGCTAGATCTCAGGCGCAGTTGGTTGATGATCTCCTGGATATCTCACGCATTATTACAGGAAAGATTCGCCTCGATGTTCAAACGGTTGAGCTATTGCCGGTGATTGAGGCAGCGATGGATACGGTGCGACCTACCGCTGATGCAAAAAACATACGACTGCAATCGGTGCTCGATCCAGCAGCAGGTCCTGTTTTAGGAGACTCCGAGCGGCTACAGCAAATTGTCTGGAATCTGCTCAGCAATGCGATCAAGTTCACATCGAAACACGGGCGGGTTCAGGTTTGCCTACAACGAATTAACTCTCATGTTGAAATTGTTGTGGCGGATACAGGTCAAGGCATCAGTGCCGAATTCCTCCCCTACGTCTTCGAGCGCTTTCGCCAGGCAGATAGTTCCATCACCCGTTCCTTTGGTGGGCTAGGGCTGGGTTTAGCGATCGTCCGCCAATTGGTGGAGCTGCATGGCGGAACGGTGCACGCTGAAAGCCCAGGAGAAGGACAAGGATCAACGTTTACAGTGAAACTACCACTGATGGCTGTTGGACTGACAGCAATTGAACCAGAACGGGTGCATCCAGCGGTGGGAGGCAGTGTCCCGTTTGACTGCTCCCCTCGGCTAGATGGATTGAGGATACTAATCGTGGATGACGACGCGGATATTCGGGATTTACTCACCTACACGCTAGAAGTTTGTGGGGCAGAAGTCATGGCTGCAGTTTCAGCAGACGATGCAATCTCAGCACTAACCGCATCTTCGACGCCGATGGATATATTAATTAGTGATATTGGGATGCCGGATGAAGACGGTTATGCTCTGTTACGTCGAGTCAGAGCACTGGAACCAGAAAACGGAGGAAAAATTCCCGCTATAGCCCTGACAGCGTATGCCAGAACTCAGGATCGCAGGGCTGCTCTTTTAGCAGGCTTCCAGTCCCATGTTGCCAAACCAGTTGAACCTGCTGAATTAATTGCAGTGATTGCAAATCTGGCTGGACGAATCAGAGGTATCTAATACCAATTTGCGATTTCGGACTTGGCTGTAGGAATGTCTATGGCTACGGCACTTCCAGAGTAACGATGGTAGTGCGAGCGCCCAGAAGTCTTCGGGTTCGTGATTTTGAGGTCATCGGCAAGGGGTGCGATCGTTCAAAAGGATGTTAGTTGGGGCGATCGTGGTTTCGAGCTAAACTGTGGAAAGCCAAGCAGAGTGAGGCGATCGGTGAAGTTGCAGGCTAACAAGTCGTTGGAGCGGACGCTCGCCCTTGGTGCTCAGTTCAAGATCTCTGCAGCCGCTCAACTTTGCCGTTATCTCGCTTGAGTTGTAAGTAGTGGTAGTAGTTTCAAAGCCATCTGTTCATATCGAGAGCAAGTAAATTTCAGAAAATAAGCATATCAGCAAGCTAGATGAAGCCTGAAGTCATTACTGCAATCCTTGCAGCAATTGTTGCCGTTATTAGCGCAGTCATCAGTATTTACGGTCAAACTCGTATTGCCCGATTAACTGACCGCCTTACAAAGCAGCGTGAAGCCGAATCGCGTGAAGCTCAGACGGCTGCTTTAATGTCTAAGTACCGAGATCCCTTATTGCGCTCAGCGATTGATCTTCAGAGCCGCTTGTACAACATTCATCAGAACAGGTTTTTGGAGCGTTTCTACCATCGATCGCCATCCTCACAGAGCTATGCGATTAACAACACCCTGTACGTTGTGGCGGAGTACCTTGGATGGGTAGAAATTTTACGCCGAGAAATTCAGTTTTTGGACTTGGGTGAGCTAGAACTGAACCGTCCCTTGAGTGAACTACTGGTCAATATCAATCAAGCCTTTGCACATTACAAAGCCGGAGGCACTTTCCAACTCCATAACGGTAAGCAGCGAGCGATTGGGGAAATCATGACAGTTCCTCGTTCTAATAGTGAAGCGATTGGATATGATTGCATTGGTTACGCAACGTTTGTGAAAAAGATGAGCGATCCGGAGTTTGCGGGCTGGTTCGCGAAGCTGAGAGACGATATTGACACGATGGGAAATGCGTCAAAGGTTGAAGCTGAGAGACTTGTATTAATTCACAGTAAGCTCATCGATCTAATTGATTTCCTTGATCCTCACCACGTTCGAGTGCCGCCAAAGTACCGAACTAGGATTGAACAGAAATAAGAACCTTGTTTATAGTCGCGTTAGGGCGTAAGCCAAAAAGGTATTGAACGCTTATATCTCATAAACTTCCAGTGGCAGTCGATCGGGATCTTGAAAAAAGGTAAACCGTTTTCCGGTTAGTTCATCCACTCGAATTGGCTCGAGTTCTACGCCTTTCGATCGCAAATCTGCCACGGCTTGATCTAAATCTTCAACTGCAAAAGAAAGATGGCGCAGCCCACAGGCTTCGGGA
>NZ_JACJOR010000337.1:0-26101 GCF_014695615.1 Leptolyngbya sp. FACHB-711 | reverse complement strand
CAGTGTCATCGCTAATACGAATGCCACACAACTGTGACAGCAGTTGCACGGCTAACTCAAACGGTAGAAATACAGCCAAAAGACAACCTAGACGCACCAGTTCAACCGACGTTTGCTGATACGGGACAATCCCAAGTACGGCATCAAATGGCGCATCATGACTGCCAGCACAACGATGTGGGCACCGTCCAACCCGTCGTCGCCATTCAACCCATCCCACTAACGTCAGCATCCGACGACTCACAAACCCCTTACTCTCCAAACGACTGCCACACTGATGACAATTGCCCCAAAGCTGAGGTAATTGGGCGCGTTCATTGAGGTGATGGTTCACTAATGCTCGGGCAAACCACAGCCCGATTTGCCAAGCCGCTAAGACCAGACTGGCAAGCGTGACGCTCCTTTGCAGGTTTTCATACAGCTGTTGCAACTCAAGGGCATCGAGTTCCACGATGTGTTTTAGCGTTAGCATAGAAGGAGATTTTTATTGTTTGGGGTGCGTCTACTCGGCGCACCTTTTTTGTTTCCTCTTCCATTCTCGCTAATTCTATTTCGAGTCCCCCAACTGCCGGATGTGCCCGATCGCCATTGGTGCAATCAAGCAACTGACTCCAACGGTGCTGGTGGCGTTAATCAACAGCATGACTCCGCAGGAAGTGATCAACAGCCTCAAGTCACTCAAGGCAAGAGGGGCAATGGATCACCCAGAGGTGAAGGCGTTGATTGATGGCAAGCTGGACGAGGCATCGAAGAGTGCGTGGGTTGCGGCATTCAAAGCTCAAGTTGCAGCCGATGCAGCGGATCTCGATGACGATACCCTAGCCCGGTTAGAGAAGGTGACCAACGAGCAGGTGAAGCGGCGTGGTGTGATTACCCGTCCGACTGCTTTGCTCGTGGATAAGTCGGGGTCGATGGAGAATGCGATCGAGTTAGGGAAGCGACTGGCTGCCCTGATCTCTGGCATTACCCAAGCAGACCTATTTGTCTACGCCTTCGACAACATTCCCTATCCTGTCACGGCACAGGGCAAGGAGTTGACCGACTGGGAGCGGGCCTTCCAGCACATCAAGGCAGGGGGCGGTACGAGCATCGGTGCGCCTCTGGAAGCGATGCGGAAGAAGCGGCAAATCGTAGATCAGATCATCGTCGTGACGGACGAAGGTGAGAATGCGGCTCCCTACTTCGGTGAGGTTTACAAGACCTACTGCCGGGAGTTGGCGGTGATGCCAAACGTGGTGATTGTTCGTGTGGGTGGTTACTGCAACTGGTTGGAGAGCCAACTGAAGGGACAGCAGGCACCTGTAGAGACGTTCACCTTTGCGGGAGACTACTACAGCTTGCCGAACTTTGTACCGCTGTTGACCCGCCCGTCTCGTTTGGATCTGCTGATGGAGATTCTGGACACGCCACTACCTGTAAGGGCAGAGAAGTGAAGTTAGAATGTAGCATTGCTCATTCAGCAATCTAGTGAGCAATGCTCAATTCGGCAAGTAAACTTCAAACTGAAGATAGGAATATATGGAGATCCAAAAACAGTTTAGTTTTGTTGGAAGCTTGAAAAAACTGCATGAGGATGACAATCAACCAATTGAAAACTTTTCTGCTAGTATTCAGTGTCACAAAAATGGAAGTATTTTTCTCGAAATAGGCTCAATGTTGTATGAAAGACTAAATCATAAGAAGTTTTATGAATCCGAATCAGTATATAGACTTACAAATTCTCCAGAACTTACACAGGATAAATTAGAAGACCCATTTTTTCTTCTTCAGTTAGACTTAGACAAATTTGAAAAAGAGTTAGTTCAGCCTTACGAAGGTAATTATGCTATTGAAGGAAGAACTCTTGAAGGATGGGTTACAAAGGCAGAAATTGCAGACCCCAACTTCACCGCATCATCCAAGAGAGAAGTCGCACCAGAAGTTGAGGATACAATTCAGAAATATCTCGTTAGACTAGAAAATTTATCTGTTGATTACCATCCTGATTGTACAGAAGGTCGAGGAGTAGAAGCTGTTTATGGACTTGCCAATCTACAGTTAATTCAAAATCTATCGACTCGTTTTCTGAAATCGAAATATGAATTTGGTCTTGCTTCTCTTGCATCTATAGGCAGGAAAGATTATGAGACTCTAAGTGCCGAAATGACACTTAAAGTTATAGATGAAAATGAAATCGAGGTAATTTCATACAGCACTTACTTTGCATGGTTTGAATTGTTGATCTCATTCGCAACTGGAAAATATCTCAAGGAGATTTATAGGATTGAGATAAGTCAAAGTAGTGGTGGTCGGAAGAAAGTTGAATATTGGCCTGGTAGCCAGTGTTTCAAAAGAGGTCGTGGAATTGCTGTGATGCAACAGGCGCACTTAGTCTCATTCATTGAGCAGTGTGCTTCAAAGGTAACATGGGAGAACTTTAGCGATAAGGATAAGGGATTAGGTTCAGCTTTACGTTGGTACACTGAAACGTTCTCTAGCGATGCAGTTTCAGTGGAATTTATATTGCTATGCACAGTTTTGGAGACACTCAATAAGCACCACTCTATGGAAATTAGTAGTAGATTACTTCCAAAATCTACTTACAAGGAAATTCGGAAACAAATTCTAAACGTTTTGGACGAGTACGAGCAGAGCCTTGATAACGAGGAGATTGTAAGCCAGTATCAGATTTTCAAAAAAAAGGTAGAGGCATCATTTGCCGAGGGTTCCTTTAATCAGATCGGCAGTTTGCGAACAAGTCTTAAACTAATGTTTGAGTTCTATAAAACCCCATACGAAGATTTATTCCCAAACTTAGAATTTATAGCTATAAGGGACGATATTGTTCACACTGGGTTTGGTGGTGACAACATTTTTTCAGATCTTCGTAAGCTTGGAAATCTTGTAGTACGATTAGTGCTTTCAATTCTTCAATATCGGGGCGATTACATTGAGTCTAGGAAAATCGAAATCAATGGTCTAGTAGATTTTGAAAAGCATGGTCTTGCTTACAAAACTTTTCCCTTTAAAAAAGATCGTTAATCTCATATATTGCTTCAGATTCAGCTTGAAGTAACTATTGCATTTAATGAATCTTAGCAGTTGTAGATAATCGCTCAACCGTAGGAGATGATAGTGATGAGCGACATGAAAAAAGCGTATGAGGTGGCGGCGATCGCCATTCAGGAATTCTTTTGGTAAGCGATAGCATTCAATGATCTCCTGTATGCCCTAACCTGTAGAGCCTACATACGAGTACGAGAGGAAACGTACCACTACAAGCAGTGGGTGCTTGTGAACGGGGAGTGCGAATAGGGAGGTGGGCTTAAAAGTAGCCATCCTTGAAAGAGTGTGTAATAACCCACGACTTGGAGCGCCCCAAGTAACTGAGAAAGCGCAATGCTCTCAAAACTTGCACGCAGGAGATTGATTGAAGCGGAGGAACGTTATGGACAAGACACGGCAGATCAAAATTAGCAAATACCTCAGCAAACATCTGCGACACGCACCAGAACGATTGGGACTGACTCTGGCGATCGGGGGCTGGGTGAACGTCGATGATCTGTTATCTGCTTGTGCTGCCCATCAGTTTCCCATCACTCGCGCTGAATTAGAGGAAGTGGTTGCCACCAGCGACAAACAGCGATTCTCATTTGATGAAACCAAAACTCGGATTCGAGCCAATCAAGGACATAGTGTTGAGGTTGATCTAGAACTCCAACCGCAAATTCCGCCGGATGTGCTGTATCACGGAACAGGGGAACAATCGGTGCCAGCCATTCTTCAATCAGGACTGCTCAAGATGTCACGGCATCATGTGCATTTGTCGAAAGATGTGGAAACGGCACGAAAAGTTGGAATGCGGCATGGTCGTCCGGTGATTTTTGCGATCGCTGCGACTGCAATGCAGCAAGCCGGGTTTACTTTTTACTGCTCAGACAATGGTGTTTGGCTGGTCGATCAGGTTCCACCCCAGTACTTAAAGATCCTGAGTCCTGAGTGCTAAGGAGATGAACAATGCAATTACGTCGATTTGATAGCCTTCAAGAATTCTGCGATCGCGCTCAGGATTATTTACTCCAGTATGAGGCAGAACACAATCTATTACTCGGTATCCTATATACGCTACGGCATTACCCAGAGCGATATCCTGAACCGCCTTACCTGGCGATCGTGGAAGCCGATAATGGAATTTTGGCTGTCGCAATTCGCACCCCTCCCTACAAGCTGGTGCTGTCTAAAGTAATGGACTTAGATGCGCTCCAGTTAGTTGCCCATAATGTCCAGGAGCAGGGCAAGCCCATTCCGGGTGCCGGTGGGTTAGTGACAGAGGTAGCAAGGTTTTTGCAATCCTGGCAGGCTCTCACCGGACAACCCTATCAAAGGGTGATGGAAATGCGAATCCATCAGCTAACCCAGGTTCAACCTGTAGCAACGGCAAAGGGGCATCTCAGGCTTGCCACTGAGGACGATCGCCCATTGCTGCTGGACTGGTTTCAAGCCTTTGTTGCTGAGATCGGTGAAGTGGTGAGTGAAACGCCTGAAAGGATGGTAGAGACTGGGTTGAAACGCCAGAGTGTGCATCTTTGGGACGACGGTACTCCCGTTTCTTGGGCAAGTGGCAGCCAATCTTTACCGACAGCGGCTCGCATTGGTCCTGTTTATACACCGCTGGAGTATCGCCGCAAAGGATATGCAACCGCCTGTGTTGCTGCGTTGAGTCAGAAATTATTAGACCAGGGATGCGATCGCTGCTTTCTGTTTACAGATTTAGCGAATCCTACATCCAATCATATTTACAAACAAATTGGGTATCACCCCGTCTGTGACTGGCACGACTATTCATTCATTTTCGAGGAGCAACCATGACCATTTACTTTTACGTTGAACGAGAAAAGCCCTACGGTTGCTTCTCTAACTTCTCAGCACATGGTTTCATGCTGGATGAATTGTATTGGGCGACGAGTGAGCATTATTTTCAGGCACAGAAGTTTATTGATACTCCTTATCTAGAGAAGGTACGACAAACTAAAACGCCTAAAGATGCAGCCAATATGGGGCGCGATCGCTCCCTTCCCCTCCGCACGGATTGGAATCATGTGAAGGATGATGTGATGCGAAAAGCCGTTCTGCAAAAGTTTAGAATCCATGCAGATATCCAAGAGATACTGCTGGCAACTGGCGATGAAGTGCTCGTGGAGAACTCTCCGATTGATTACTACTGGGGTTGCGGCAAAGATGGCAGCGGCAAAAATAAATTAGGGCAAATTTTGATGGAAGTGCGTGAGGTTTTACGCAACGAGAACTGATAGGTAAAAGTGAGGGAAAGGGAGGAATAGATGATGGACTTAACTCAATACGATTACTATTTAGTCCTTGATTTAGAGGCGACTTGTTGTAACCAAGACACGATCAAGCGGCATCAGATGGAAATTATCGAAATTGGAGCCGTAATGGTTGAAGCACAGAACTTGAACGTAATTGAAGAGTTCCAAACGTTTATCAGACCTACTCGCTATCCTGTCCTCACAGAGTTTTGTAAATCATTAACCTCAATTACTCAGGAGCAAGTCGATCAGGCTCCAGGTTATGTGGAAGCGATCGCTCTCTTACAACATTGGCTATCAAACTATCCCAATGAGGTATTTGGTTCCTGGGGTGATTACGATCGCAACCAGTTCAAACAAGACAGTAAGTATCATAACGTTCCTTTTCCCATTGCCTATCTGCACGTCAACCTCAAACAGCTATTCAGTAGCACTCAGGGTTTACCCAAGCGATATGGCATGGCAGAAGCTTTGCAACTGGCAGGGGTTGCGCTAGAAGGAACTCATCACCGAGGCATTGATGATGCCAGAAATATTGCTAAATTGCTGCCGTTCATTTTAGGCAGGCAACAACTACAACAGCCTTCAACCGCTTAATTAACGATGACTGACATCCGCAAGCTACTCAACCAGATTGCCAGTGCTGAGGCACAATTGCAATCAACTCAATTCCTTGCACCCTGTGTCAAAGGTGGACGAGTTCGGACACGGGCAGCAGGAATGGTCTATACCTTCACTCCCAAACCTCGTCAGAAGGATGGGGTATTTTTCAACCCACAGGTGAACAAACTGCAACGCTGATGGAAGGGGCAGATTTACCTCAGGTCGCTGCTTACTTGCAGCAGTTTCCGACCATTCGACTGCGGCTAGCATATCGCTTACAACATCAATCCTGGCTGGCATATCCTGTCAGTGAAGCCGATATGCGGCAGCGGTTTAAGACGGTCAAACCTGTTGCTGTGCATTTAGTGACAGAAAGCGTTGCCTTTGAGCAAATTCTTGCTCGTTGGAATGGCAATTCCTGCTGGTTTGAAGAAGTCGATCGCCGTGCTGATCCTACAATCGCCGAAACCCTCCAATCCAATCTCAAGCAGTTGGCTCCTATGGAGGAATTGCAGTTCAAGGGGATGACTCCAGAAATGCGAACCCTTTACGAATTAGCAACTCAGCAAATAGAAGGATTTGCTCAACCTCAACGAGATGAAAAGCGGTTGCAGCAAGCTCTCAAGCTGGGTGGGGGTGAACTGCACCAGTTTCAGGATCGAGGGGATTACTGGACGGTGGATTGGACAACATTAGATGGCGTGCGTCATACCAGTGCGATCGCCAAAGAGGATCTGACCGTTGTGAGTTCTGGCATTTGCCTCAGTGGACGCGATCGCGACTTTGATCTGCAATCGCTAGTGGGTGTGATGGAACACCGGGAGTGGTGAAACAATGAGCATCTTTTTTCACGAATAGCTTTACCGAACGGATACCGTCATGGCAAAGCTGAAGGATTTTTCTGTGACCATTTGTGGTGCAGGCGCTTTGGGTGCAAACCTGGCTGATTATCTATACAACAACAACTCTTCTCTACAAAGAGTCTATAGAACAACATCTTCGTACTTCACTACCGTCATCGAATTGAAAGTAATGCCAAACGACGAGGAAAGCGAGCGCCCTCTCAGCACCAGGAATCAACGGCCTCGGAGATGGAGAAACTTGCTGTCCCAGTTGAGTTTCCAGCGATCGGACTGCTTTACCTCTATCGAGAAGCAAGGAAGGACGCTCACCTTCATGCAGTAGCCGTAACGGTGTGGAGAGGTCCAGACAAACTGGCAGAAACCGAGCCGATCCCCTGCATGGGTATGACCAATGGGCAGGTAAAGTCCTACCTACATAAAGGTTTTGGTAACGTTGAAGGAGCGATACGGCATCACGGAGTTTGAGCCACCGATTCGTTTAGAACCTTGTGAGTGCCCGATCGCACCCTGTTCTTTAAAGGCAAAGTAAGGAATTTCCCTATGTTTGCTCAGGCAGAAATAGCGATCCGAGAGTTGTTTGAGCAAGCATTAGTTGAGCGAGAACAGGCTAACTTGAATCAACTGTGGCAAAATGTGGAACCCGTTCTGCGACAGATGTCGAAAATTGACTAACTTAGGTTAGGTGGATGGGCGATCGCCCAGTTAGCGGATCTACATCATCAAAGAGCGATGCGGTGGTTGAGTGATTGGGAGGAGACAGATGTGAGGTAGAACCGCCCACTGCGGAGGATTGGCTGACCGGAGCGCAGTCATCTCTTGAGACATAGTTGAGTTGAGATTCTTCTGCATTCTTTAACAATTCCGCTTGTTCCGCAGCAGTTAAGTTCTGCTTAATAGAAGAGTTTGCAAGGAATTTGGGAGTGTAAATGATTTTATGTTCCTTGCAGCGATCGCTTCACACCGCTTAAATATTTGCAGACCCCTGCCTCTTTCCCTTCCCCTACAAGTATTATGAAAGACGGGCAAACCTTTTTGCTTGCTATAAGGCAAGACCTATCTCAGGAGTAAGCTAAAATTTTGGAAAAGGTAGGAATAAATAGGTCTTCAGAATTGACACGTATTCCTTCGCTATCTCTCACGAATTGACATGTATTTCTTCGCATACCCTACGAATTGACACGCAATTCTGGCTCATCCCATCTTTTGGTGAAGTTTTGGCAAGATAGAGATATATTCTCTGAATCAGGAGAAATTAATCTTCATTCAACCGCTTTTACCTGACCCCACCCAGTTACACCTCGAAAGCTGGGAGTTGAATCGGGCAACTCAAGATCTCCAGTTGACCGTTACTTCCACCCAGCGCCAAGCCATTTGCCCCCTATGTCAGCAGACCAGCCATCGGGTTCATAGCCGCTACTGCCGTAGCCTGCAAGACCTTCCTTGTGTAGGCTTCGCGCTCCGACTCCAACTTCAGGTGCGCAAATTCTTTTGCCTCACCCCAGGATGCAAGCGACGCATCTTTACCGAACGATTGCCGCAGGTAGCTGCGCCCTGGTCAAGACGGACTGAGCGATTGGCAAAGCATTTGATTGCGATTGCAGTCGAACTCGGTGGGAAGGCAGGAGAGCGATTGGGGCAGCAATTGGGCTATCGAATTCGGGACAACACGCTGCTGTCGTTGTTTGCAAGAGTGCCCCTGCCTGCAATCAGACCGCCAACGGTACTGGGGGTAGACGACTTTGCCTTCGCCAAACGGCAATCCTACGGCACGATTCTGGTGGATCTGGAACGGCAGCGTCTCATTGCCCTGCTCAAAGACCGAGAAGCCAACACGCTGGCACAATGGCTGGAGCAATATCCGGGAATCGAAGCTCTGTCGCGTGACCGTTCTGCCACTTATCGCAGCGGCATGAATCAAGGCGCACCCCAGGCAATGCAGATCGCGGATCGCTTTCATTTATTGCAGAACTTTACTCAAGTGCTGGAACAAACCTTGAGTCCCCATACTGCGGTTCTTGATGCCGTTGATACGGCTCAACGCTTAGCAGATGCACCGGATGGTGCAACCGTGATGATCGCACCTGCCACATCCCCACAACTTGATGCCCAGCAGCGCGCCTTACAAAAGCGGGCACAACGCCTCAAAACCTATCAAAAGGTTTGGCGATTGCATCAGCAAGGTTGGTCTACTGGAGCCATTGCCAAAAAGGTGAAGCTGAGCAGTCGGACGGTGCAACACTATCTCAAAACGACAAGCTTTCCGGAACGGCAAGGACGCAGTGACCGGGGCAGGAGTTTGTTAAACCCCTACAAACCCTATCTACTAGAGCAGTACAATCAGGGACACAGGCAGGTTAAAGTCCTGTTTCGAGAGATCCAGAAGCAGGGGTATGGGGGAAGCTACATGACGGTGAGCCGCTATGTGCGGCAGTTAGCCCAAGCCCAAGGCATGAGGCTGCGGCAGTATCCGTCCCATCGAATGCCCGCCGTGGTCGATTCGCCTCGCCCCCCGCTCACCCCAAAGCGGGCAGCCTTTTTAGTGCTCCGGCGAGCCGAAACGCTGCAAGCAGATGAAAAACAGTTGCTTCAACGTCTGGTTGAACAATCTGAGGTGGCTCCTGCCATCACGCTCGCACAAGCGTTTGCTCAGATCGTGCGGCAGCGACAGTTTGAACAATTCGACGGGTGGCTAGAACGGGCTGAAGCGAGCGGTCTGAACCCGTTTATCCGCTTTGCCCGAAGTTTACGGGATGATTACGATGCGGTCAAAGCAGGCGTGACTTTCACTGCCAGTAATGGGCAAGTGGAGGGGCAGATCAATCGGCTGAAGATGCTCAAGCGGCAAATGTACGGTCGTGCGGGCGTTGAACTACTGGAACGACGATTCCTGCTCGCCAGTTAACCCAATTAATGGATAAGGCATTTGTGCGTTATTGGCTAACGCATCTACTTTGCCATGTTCAAGCTCGGTTAAATTTAATGTTCTAATTGATTCTCAATCTCATCTTGTTGCTCTCAGACGCTCTAAACCTCAAACATTGCCGCTAACCCTTAGTTTGAGAGGCTTTTGCTTGTACTCCCTACTGCTGGATCACCAAAAGATGGGATGAGCCAATTCTTCGTTAAGAACACTTATTTTTTCGCTCTACAAGATTGTGCTGAACCGGAACAGGGTATAGATTACGTGTTGGGCTGCAAAGTTTGTTTCCGTCCGGTTAGCTCAAACGTTGTGCCGCCGACCCTGGGTGGGGCGTGACTGCAAGCCGATCGGTTAGTGACTATTGGCAACTATGTTTTTGAGGAACTGGCTTTCCTGAAATACGTTCTACTAGTGGGAGCGGGTTGTAGTGAACAGTTTTTTGGGGATGCCTCACAGCAAAGCTTCTACACAATTGATGTGTTCATCAAATATCGCGCTCAGTCATAAAAAGGCAACTGCTTTCATTAGTAAACATTGCTAAGGCGATCGCAATGAATTCAAATTTTTAT
Organism: Leptolyngbya sp. FACHB-711; assembly: GCF_014695615.1. NCBI lineage: Bacteria > Bacillati > Cyanobacteriota > Cyanophyceae > Leptolyngbyales > Leptolyngbyaceae > Leptolyngbya > Leptolyngbya sp. FACHB-711. The sequence continues at coordinate 15,840 of NZ_JACJOR010000337.1, read as the reverse complement.
TGCATGTTGGAGCCTAGCATCACATTGGAGACGCGCTCATGCAAACACGTATAAACAGGACCGCGTACTGGTTTGCCGTCGGCATTGCGCTCGCGGCAGCATTCATCCTCGTCTGGCTAAGCCTTGGCGTTGGCATCATCGGGAAGGACGGCGATCCCGCCAACCTGATGTATTTCGGGGTGCTCGCTGTCGGAATTATCGGTGCCATCATCGCGCGCCTCCAACCCCAAGGGATGGCACGTGCGTTGGTCGCGACGGCGATTGCTCAGGCATTGGTTGCTGCGATCGCGCTAATCGCAAGGTTGGGTCTTCCGTGGAGCGGACCGGCAGAGATCCTGGTGCTAAATGGGTTCTTCATCGCGTTGTTTGCCGGATCAGCCTGGCTGTTTCAGCGTGCTGGGCGTGGGCGAATCTGGACGGGGCAGCGCCTAACCATCTGCTTGCACACCGACCACAGTAGGGTTAATTGCTAAGAGTGAGAAGTATGCTGCGGCAGGTGAAGCGGAACGTTCTGCTGCAAACCCTCAGTGGAGACGGTTCTTGGAGTTTATCTGTTAGTCTTTGATATCTAGACGCTTTGAATTTATCCAGGAGCGCAAAGCACTTCAGCCGCTATAACGAGGACTAGCAAAGCTTATGCTTTAGACAGGTAACAGAACGTGCCCTGTTTCGTTCCGTTCTATGCAACATCACCCCGATAGCGATATTGATGTGATGGTGAGATTTCACCCAGATGCTCATCCTACCTACATTTTCCCAGCACCTTGAGAATCGTTGAAGACTCCGTTTATGCCTATCCTGAGAGGGTTACGATCGCCCCGATTTTTCCTTTAGTCTCGGCTTAATTTGTCTCGCTGGAAGGGGAAAGTTCGCGATGTTTATGCCGATCGACTTCATACTTCGTTTGTTATCGAGTGTGCTGTCCGTTTTCATTCTTGGAGGTGGGGCATACATTCTCTATCAGTGGCATGAAGGAGAGTTGGTGAGCGATCGCTGGCTATACCTGGGAGTGGGAATGCTAGTGTGGTCGTTTCTAGGTTTGCTGCCGATTTTGCTGCTGCACCGTGCCGGACGCGATGAACCGAAACCGTTTCGCAGCGATCGGGTTCAGCGACTTTCTCGACCAGACGGCAGTGAGATTCAGGTGGAGTTTTATGAGCCTGATTTCTCGACGGGGGAAACGGCTTCGTATCCCGTGCCAACGATCATCCTGACCCATGGATGGGGACCGGATAGCACGGTCTGGTACTACGCCAAGAAGCAGTTGACCGAGCAGTTTCGCGTGATCACCTGGGATCTTCCAGGCTTGGGCAAATCTCGCAAGCCGCGGAATCGAGACTATTCGCTGGAGAAATATGCGCGTGATTTGAATGCGGTGATCGAGGCGGCGGGGAATCAGCCTGTGATTTTGCTGGGGCATAGTATGGGCGCGATGATTCTGCTGACTTTTAGCCGATTGTTTCCAGAACGGTTAGGCGATCGCGTGGCAGGTCTGATTCTGGTAGACGGCACTTATACAAATCCCTTGAGAACAACGACTCTGAGCAAGCTGCTGCTGGCACTGCAAAAGCCTTTGCTCGAACCACTGCTGCATCTGGCGATCGTCTTTTCTCCGGTGCTGTGGTTGGCAAGCTGGCTGAGCTATCTAAACGGTTCGACGCTGCTGACGACCGAGATTTCTGGCTTTACGGGCCGAGAAACACGCGGACAGCTTAATTTTTCTAGTTTGATCGGCATTAAAGCACCGCCAGGAATTTTGGCGCGCGGCGTTCTGGCCATGTTCAAGTTTGAAGAGACCCAGACGCTTCCCACTATCTCAGTTCCAACCCTGGTTGTGGTGGGCAAGTCGGATATTGCAACTCGACGGTTTGCCAGCGATCGAATGAGTCAGGCCATTCCTGGGGCAGAGTTGAGTGTTATCGCTCCGGGTGGACACATGGCACTGATGGAACGCAATGCTCAGTTTGCAGAAATTGTTCAGTCGTTTAGTCGTGCCTGCCTGAGCTTAAAGGCATAAGCAAGGATTTGTATTTTCAGGAGATAGATTCCTGAGTGGATCGCCCGCTCCAGCCGCCTGGCAGATCTTCCAGGATTGCGCCTCTTGCCTTCAAATTAATTCGATCGCTGTGGGTTAATCCGGGGTTTTTGTTGAATCTTGCGCCTTTCACCAGTACCACGCCCAGATCCACCTGATCCAGATCTACGCCTTGCAGCAATGCTTCACGAAAATCGGCTCCGCTGAGGTCAGCTCCGCTAAGGGTCGCTTCTTTGAGCCTGGCACGGCTGAGATTTGCCCAGCTTAGATTGGCATCACTGAGATTAGCGCGATTGATTTTTGCCCAGCTCAGGTTTGCGGCAGTGAGATTGGCGCGGCAAAGGCTCGCGTCGCGCAGATCGGTATCGCTGAGAATCGCATCGCTGAGTTCGGCATCGCTCAGGTCTACGCCAGGAAGGATAGCGTCACTCAGGTCGGCTCCTGTGAGATCTGCTCCACTCAGGTCGGCTCCACTCAAATCCGCTCCGCGCAAAATCGCTTCTCGCAAATTGGCATTTCTGAGGTTCGACCGGCTCAGGTGGGCATCGCGCAGATCAATCCGGCTCAAGTTCGCATGGCTCAGATTTGCCCCACTCAAATCGGCATTGCTCAGATCGACCCGGCTCAAAATTGCCCACAGAAGAAACAAGATATTGGGATTTGCCCAGACGATCGCCGTTCTCCCTGGCTGTGCTGCGATCGTCATCGCCCAGATCAGGGTTGCCCAAACTAAGCCGATGCCAATTAGAATTGGCAGGTTAAAGCTGCCGCGTCGAGGAACGGCTACCTTGAGCATGACTTCTCGCAGGTTGATCCAGACCAGAATCGTCCAGAGCAGGTTTGCCCAGATTAAAATAACGCCTGCGACGCCTGCCTCGGTCAATTGCAGCCATAGCAAGACTGCCCAGGCAAAGTTTGCCCATAGCAGCAGCGTTCCAATAAAATCAACTCGGCTGAGATCAACGCCCTGCAAATTTGCGCCGCCAAAGGTTTTTTTGCCGCGCCACACTTTGAGCCTGATTCGGAGTCCTGCAAAAATGTGGCTGTACCAGGGAGGACGATCGGGCGGCGAAGTAGACGAGGTAGAGGGCATCAGTGACGCTCGGCGCATAGGATTCACAGGATTGGCGGGCAGGAGGATGAAGAGACAAACTCACTAAACCGTCTGGATCATAGCCAATCGGAAAGACCAACCGCCAGTGTATTCGACTGCAAAAATTGCCTGTAGTGGGCTGTAAATGTCGAATGCAAAAGGAATTGCGAAGCGAGCAGGAGCGCAAGAAGGGGAAATGAAAACAAACGCCGTGCGGATTCTTGACAGCTTAGAAATTGGATATCAGCTTTTAAACTACGAGGTTGATCCTGAAGATCTCGCCGCGGAAAGCACTGCCGTGAAGCTTAATCTGCCGCCGGAACAGGTGTTTAAGACGCTTGTGACCAAAGGCGATCGCACTGGAATTTGTCTTGCCGTGATTCCGGGCAATGCTCATCTCGACCTTAAAGCACTGGCAAAGCTAAGCGGCAATCGTAAAACTGAACCTGTGCCGCTAAAGGATGTGCAGCCGTTGACTGGGTATATTCGGGGTGGCGTAACTGCCCTGGCGTGCAAAAAGCCTTACCCTGTCTATGTTGATGAAACGATCGATTTATTCGATCAGGTTGCGGTTTCTGCTGGAATGCGCGGACTGATGATTTTTCTATCGCCTGCTGACTATTTGCAAGCGGTCAACGGCACGATCGGGGCGATCGCTCAGGACAAAGCGTAATCCTTTTAACTGCGAATTAGCTGCAAATTAGCTGCGAACATCGCTGCGCTTTGCTTTGAGTTTGAACTTTGGAAAGAACATTCGACCGCCTAAACTCTGAAAATAAATGCCGCCAACCGTTGCTAAAAACAGGATGTATGCGATCGCCTGCACTTGATAAAGCTGCTGTGTATAGCCAAACAGCGCACTCAACAGGAGTCCTGGAAAGCGATCGTCCGGCAGCACTTTCGACAGATTCCAGACCGTCGGACCCAGGATGCAGGAATGGTTCCGGGTGAAACGTTTATAGTAAAAGTAGAGCGATTCCGAGGCGCGATCCCGGCTGGCAAGAGTCTGCATGACCGTGTCGAAATGCCCTAACGCCGTTACCACCAGTCCGGCAATCAGCAGTAGCAGCAGCACGCCCATCGCCTGAAAGAACAGCTTCAGGTTCAGCTTTATCCCGAACTTAAACAGGAGCAGGACGCTTCAAACATTCTCTAGGAAGGAACCATTTTCTGGTGGTGTTCTAGCGGTTAAAGGGTTTCTAGCTGATTGTTTTGAGCAGTTAATACTACAATTGCCAGATCGGCTTGACTCAAATGATGTGTTTGGAATATCGCGAGTGCTTTTACTCCGCTTCGTCCTGTCCCTGTAGCTTGGTCATTTCAAATGTTTGGTTTTTTGATTGTTTTGTTATCTTCTGTTTTCTTTTGTTTTCAAAACGTTCTGGTTAGAGTTCTGTTTAAAGAACATGATATTTTAGGTCTTTTTACAACGGGTGGTTTTGTCACCCCATCCTTGCCGAGTTCGTTTCTGCTCATGTTCATGCGGACGCTGCTCGTGATGCCTTTAACGTCCTCGTTTGCTCCAGTTTTGCACTCTAGCATCTGGTCTGATTTGCGTCACCTTGGCGATCGATCGAATCGTTCTCTACTCTGGCAATCGCTGGGTGGCGGGATGCTGATGTTTTTATATCTGGCATTGCTTTATATTGCGATCGGTACGATTCCTACCGGGATCGCACTAACGCTGTTTTTTACCTATCCTGTTTTTACTGCGTTGTTGTCTTGGCGGTGGTTTGGCAATCGTCCCAGTCGGTTGAGCTGGATTGTGATGGGTATTGTGCTGATTGGCAGCTATTTCACCATGCCTGTGATCAATGCTCAAATCGATCGATCAAGCTTAATTGGTATTCTTGCCGGCTTAGGGTCGGGTATCACCTATGCTTTCTACGCGGTAATTGCCCAAAAGAGCTTCGAGCGGATTCATCCTTTTTCCTACACCTGGATCAGTTTTGGAACCACAATGATTCTCTCCGGGATGAGTCTGCTGCTGTGGAACTTTCACAGTCAGTCGTTACCCTGGACGGCTCTTTGGATTGCGGGGTTGTTATCGGCGATCGTTTCCTTCGGGGGTCACTTGCTCAATAACTTTGGCATTCGCTATCTGGGTGCGACGGCGGCAGCGATCGTGGCTGCGACCAATCCGGCTCTCACTGCTCTGCTTGCCTGGTTAACGATTCAGGAAACGCTAAACGGCATTCAAATTATGGGTGTGCTGACTGTGACGCTGAGTGTGGCTTTGCTCAGTCGAGAACTCAAGTCTGAGAAGCAGGGTTAGATGAAATTCAGGTCAAAATCATGCCGCCCAGCAGCTTGCGATAGCGATATTCCAGCTCGGTTTTCATCAGGCTCCAGCGTTCCAGCGAAGCATCTCTTTCCATCACGGCTTCTGCTGCGTCACGGGCTACCTGCAAAACGTCTTGATCTTCCACCAGTCTTGCCAGGGCAAAATCGGGTAAGCCAGACTGCCGCATTCCCAGCACTTCACCAGGTCCACGAAAACGCAGATCCATTTCTGAAATAAAGAAGCCGTCTTGAGATTGCTCCAGAACTTTGAGCCGCTGAGCTGCTGTTTGATTTTTTGAGGTATTCATCAGCAGACAGAAAGATTGATTGCCGCCTCTGCCGACCCGTCCGCGAAGCTGGTGAAGCTGGGACAGCCCAAAGCGATCGGCGTGTTCGATCAGCATGACTGTGGCATTCGGAACATCCACTCCCACCTCAATGACCGTGGTTGAGACAATAATTTGGGTTTCGTTATCGCGAAATTTGCCGATCGCCTCATCTTTCTCTGCCGAACTCATGCGCCCGTGCAGCAGTCCCACCGAGAATTCAGGAAAGACCCCTTCGCTTAAGTGCTGATATTCCTCGATCGCCGACTTCAAATCGAGTTTTTCTGATTCCTCGACCAGCGGCAGCACTACATACACCTGCCGTCCCTGCGCGACTTCCCGCTTGATCAGTTCATAGGCATGGTTGCGATCGCGTCCCGTCAGCACCGTGGTTTGAATCGCTTTGCGTCCGGGCGGCAGTTCATCGATCTGGCTTACGTCTAAGTCTCCGTGCAGCGTCAGAGCCAGAGTGCGGGGAATGGGCGTTGCTGTCATGGTCAGGACATGGGGATAATCGCCTTTTTGCTGAAGTTTTGCTCGCTGTCCCACGCCAAAGCGATGCTGCTCATCGATCACGACCAAGCCCAATCGCTGAAACTGTACCGGGTCTTCGATCAGTGCATGGGTTCCCACCAGCAGGGGCAATTCTCCAGTCGATAGCTCAGCGAGCAGTTTGCGCCGTTTCGCGACCTTTGTTGATCCGGTTAATAGCTCGACAGGCAAATGCAGCAGGTTAAACCAGCTCACCAGCTTATGATAGTGCTGCTCCGCCAGAACTTCGGTGGGAGCCATTAACGCTGCCTGATATCCCGACTGAATCGCTGCCAGAATTGCCACCACTGCCACCACTGTTTTTCCCGATCCGACATCGCCCTGCACGAGTCGATTCATCGGTGTTGGCTTTTGCAGATCGGTAAGGATTTCGTTGACGACGCGCTGTTGGGCATCAGTGAAGCGGAAGGGCAGCACTTCGTAAAACTGCTCGATCAACTGTCCGGTGGGGGCAAGCGTGGCAGTCGTTTCCTTTTTTTGCTGCTGTTTGCGCCGCAGTAATCCGAGCTGCAAATAGAAAAATTCATCAAACACCAGACGACGGCGGGCGTCATTCAGAGCCGCTTCATCAGCCGGATAGTGGATCGAGCCGATCGCCCCTTTCAGCTCAATCAGCTCATATTTTTGCCGCAAGCCATCGGGCAGCGGATCTTGAATCTGGGAAATGGCGGGTAACGCTGCAACGACTGCCTTCCGCACGATATCGGCTTCTACGCCATCGGTAAGCGGATAAATTGGCACAATTCGCCCGACTTTCAGTGAATCGATCGACGCCCCCGAATGATCCATTACCTCAATCTGCGGATCTTCCAGCGTTGCTCCATACTTATCTTTTTTCACCAGGCCCGAAGCAGCAATCACGGCTCCCGGTGGATACATTCGCTTTTGCTGCTCCTGCCAGCCACGGGTATAGCGAGTTCCGGCAAAGAAACGGCTGAGCTTGAGTCGTCCCGTGTGATCTGCCACCGTCAGTTGAAAGATGGTGAGCTTCTTGTTTTTAGGACTGGTAAAGCAGGTGCAGCTTTTCACGGTGGCAACCAGCGTCACGGTCTCGCCCGGTTCCAGCGATCGAATATTGACCTGACGCGCATAATTAATGTGGTCACGCGGATAGTAAAACAGCAGATCGCGCACCGTATCAATGCCCAGCCTTGCCAGCTTTTCGCTGTTCTTCGGGCCAATTCCCGGTAAGTAGGTCACTGCCTGATCGAGGGCGATTTTGCCTTTGCGATCGGAACTGACCAGCGGCACAGTACGTGGAGCTTTGACCGCCTGACCGCCTGACTTTGCCGCAGATTTTGAACTGGAAGCAGGGCTGGTCGTTTTGCCATTGGACTCAGCAACAGATGGCGCAACAGCAATGCTTTGCAGTTCTCCCTTGGGAGGAATCGAAGCTAACTCAGCTTGCTCAACCTGCTTGCGGGCACTGTGCAGCAAACGGCGTGCCTCAGCAATTAAATGCTGACGTTGAGAAAATGACAGGTCGGTGTATTCCGTAAACTGGTCGGCGATCTCGCGAAACCGCCTGCGCTCTGCCACGGGCAATCCGGTCGGCGGCTGATTCAGGCTGAGGCTGAGAAATTCGCTGAAGCGATACTGATTGCCCCGCAAATCATTAAACCCGTTTTCCGCCTCAACTGAGAGTGCTTTTTGCAGTCTGAGCCAATCCATAGTCTGCGTTACTGACTCCGCTAGTCCTCATACCAGCTCGATCGCCATGCGGCTTCTGCCTGCGCGGTCGAGCGCTCTTTTTGCTTTTGATAATAGTCTCGTCCAATCTTACTGAGTCGGGCAGAAAGTTCACGAATTCGCGATCGCCACACGCTCAAACTTCCATTGGAAAACTCTATCTCAGATAGCCGCAGCCGTACTGCAGTAATCGTGGTCATGCTCGGTCGTTTGCTGCTTTCCGATCGAGTTTCGATCATCAGGCTCAGCAGATTAGGCAGACTTGCCGTTGTCTCAGCACTAAGTTCTGCTTTGGTTGCGACTTCCAAAATTGGTTCTGGAAGCTGACGGGGCAGCAGCTCAGCTCGATACAGCAGTCGGTTGGTCGCATGGGACCAGTGATACAGCATTTCCATCACTGATTCTTCAAGCCTGTGCTGCCAGTAGAGCAGGTCTTTGGGCGTGAGCGGTCGGTCTTCGATCGGGGGTTCGTCGTCTTGCTCGTCGTCAGGTTCGTTTTCAAATTGGGAATCTGGGGAATCTGGGGAATCTGGGGAGTTATCCTCTGAAGAATCTTGCTGGGCGTCGGCTACTTTGGCTGGGTCGGGCTGCATGGCAGCTTGAAGGAATCGAAGGGCAGTGGGCAAATCGAGATCAGAAGCACCTATCAGAAATGCCTGGTCAGTTCCCATCTCAACCCGATCGATCGATTCCTCTAGCTCCTCGTCTCCTTCGTCTTCTTCATCTCCCTCATCCCCCTCCTCTCCTTCGTCTCCCTCTTCTAGTTCCTCCTCCTCCGTTTCCCCCGACAAATCACGCGGCACGATCGGCTGAAGCACACTTCTCATTTCCGTCTGTGCCTGCTTTGCTAACTGTCGCAGCCTTTGCTGAAGTTCCTGTCGCTGATTAAACGTAAGACTGAGAAATGCTTCAGGATAGCCATGGGTGCAGAGGTGATAGCAAGCCAGAATGAGCTGCTGCCGGACTGCATGTCCCAGCGCGTCCAGGTATTCACCATAGGCATCATGAAATTCTTCTGCGATCGATGCAACCGCTTGCTGGAGGGCTGCCATCTCCTGTTCGATCTGGTTAAGGCTTCTCACCATCGATCCTTATTTTCCCTTTTTCTGCTTTCCAGGATAGCGATTTCTTTCAGAAGCACTGCCCTCACCCGGTTCTGCTTTTAGAGGGCAAAGCAAAATGGGCAACGAACGATCGGAGAAAATGACCTTCTCGATCGCCCATCGCCCAATCCGTATCAGAACGCCAAATCAGAACCCAGGCTCAGGTTTATGCCTTTCCACCTGTTTGCGCTGCCACTTCTGCGGCGAAGTCTTCTTCTTTCTTTTCGATGCCTTCGCCCATCACATAGCGGACAAAGCGACGCACCTGGATATTTTCGCCGATGCTGGCAATTTTTTGCTTTAGCAGATCGCCAACTGTAATCGTCTGGTCTTTGATGTAGGGCTGATCCATCAGTGAAAGTTCTTTCAACCGCTTTTCGATCCGTCCTGCCACGATCTTCTCGCGGACGGCTTCCGGTTTATTGCCCAGGTCGTCCTTGCCCATTTCGATCGACTTTTCTTTTTCGATCACGTCTGGCGGAATGTCTTCTACCCGGACGTACTCTACGTTCTGGTAAGCAGCGATCTGCATGGCAATGTCTTTCACCAATCCCTGAAACTCTTCGTTTCGCGCCACAAAGTCAGTCTGGCAGTTGACTTCGACCAGAACGCCAACCCGTCCGCCGATGTGGATGTAGCTGCCGACCAAGCCTTCAGCCGTGATCTTGCCCGAAGCTTTTTCTGCCTTTGTAATCCCTTTTTGACGGAGCCATTCGATCGCCTTTTCCATATCGCCATCGGTGGCTTCCAGGGCTTTCTTGCAGTCACCGAACCCTGCGTTCGTCTTGTCGCGCAATTGCTTGACGAGTTTTGCTGGTATCTCCGCCATGATGCTTCAATTCCTAACTAGATATGCTTTGGATGAGATTTGCATAATTCATTCTGTGAGATGCCTCAGAAAGCTGTTCGGTCGGTCTGCGCTCCGAACCGCCCCTCGTCTCCCAAGGCTAAGGAGAGCCTACTGACCCCTGGGGTTTCAAAGTTCCCTAGCATTAGGAATTTGGGGGGCAATATAGCACCTAAAACACCCCTCAAACACCCTCTTGAGTTCATCTCCAGAACGATCGCTCACAGATAAACCTACCGGAAAAGAGACAGGATAAGGCAAGTCTTCGGCAACACACACGACAGATTCTGCTCTCACCCTGTCCCGCGCCAATTACGCTTCTGTTTCTTCTTCTTCTTCGACAAGCTCGGTTTCGTCGTACTCGAACTCTTCTTCTGCGCCTTCGTAGTCTTCGTAGTCTTCTTCAGCGTCGAGCTGACCGTGACGACCTTCATAGATCGCGTCTGCCAGTTTGCCCACGATGAGCTTGATCGATCGAATCGCGTCATCGTTTGCGGGGATCGGAATATCCGCCGTATCGGGATCGCAGTTCGTATCCAGCAGTGAGACGATCGGAATATCGAGCTTCTGGCACTCCTGAACGGCGTTATATTCGCGCCGCTGGTCTACCAGAACCACAATATCGGGCAGTTTCCGCATTCCCTGAATGCCGCCGAGGTACTTCTGCAGCTTTTCGAGTTCACGCCGCAGCACTGCCGCTTCTTTTTTAGGCAACAGATCGAGTGCGCCCGTTTCCTGTCTGCGCTCCAGTTCCTTGAGGCGATCGACGCGGGTTTTGATCGTTGTCCAGTTGGTTAGCATTCCGCCCAGCCAACGCTGGTTGACGTAGAACGCACCGCAGCGGCTTGCTTCCTGAGCAATGATTCCGGCTGCCTGACGCTTTGTACCGATAAACAGAACGCGCTTGCCTTGCTCCGACGCATTGCGGAGGTAGGTGTACGCTTCCTCCATCAGCTGAGCGGTCTGCACCAAGTCAATGATGTGAACGCCATTTCGAGCCGTGTAGATGTAGGGAGCCATCTTGGGGTTCCAGCGACGTGTCTGATGACCAAAGTGAACCCCTGACTCTAATAATTGAGCCAATGAAACAACAGGCATGATTTTCTCCTTTCGGGTTAATCCGCCATCCAGTTGTATCTTTGCCGCTTGCTTCGCAGTTTCTCGAAGAGGTAATCGTCGCTATGACTTATTTCTCTGTCACTTATTTCTAAGGAAGAATGAGCTTGGGCAGACGAAAACAGCGCAAAAACACCCGAAATACTGAATGTGTGAATTTTGACAACTCTACTAGGTTAGCACAGGCACAACCCGTTTATGGCAGAAGAATAGACTGCGCTAAGGTACGGATCTCACCCTAATTTTAGAGTTGAGGAAACCTGATAAAAAAACCTCAGATGCAAGTCAGAAAGTGGCTTAGAGAACAACCTATTCTGCCGCCCGATCACGCAAAATAGAGTGAAGGATATTGCTATTCTCCGATCGGTGTCGCATCTGCTGGGGTGCGTCCTGCTTTTGCTTATTTGTTTGCTGATTCATTTAGGCTGATTCGTTTAGTTTAGTAAGAACGCTGTACCTCGATCGCCTGCTTCAGGAATTCGTCCTGCTTAAAGTTGCTCGATCTAGTTCCCTGACTTTGCCGCTCAACCCTGCCCCAATGTCCGATGAAGCCCATGACTGAATCCGAGGGGCATCTACGCCCGTCTGCTGCTACGCCTGAACCGCCACCGCTCAAACAATTCCTCAAACAGCTCCAGCCCACCCCAGAGGCGATCGTATTGCTATTGGCGGTTCTGGTGGGAACAGGAGCGGGAGCGGGGGTAGTTTTGTTTCGAGCATTGATTCAGTGGACCCATGATCTGATGTTTGGCGAGGTGTCCAGCTTTTTGTCAATCTGGGGACACTGGACGATCGCCCTGATTCCCCTGCTGGGTGGGGTGATTGTGGGGCTGATGCGCTGGCGAATGCAGGATTTTGGTCCGGGACTGACCACGCTGGTAGAAGTGGTCCAGGAAAGCCGCGAGCTGCTGCTGATTAATCCCGTGACTAAGATGGTTGCCGCCTCGATTTCGCTGGGGAGTGGGGCATCGCTAGGTCCAGAAGGTCCGAGTGTGGAAATTGGAGCGTACTTTAGTTTGTTGCTGGGGCAAGTGCTTCAGGTATCGCAGGAGCGGCGGCGATTGTTGCTGAGTGCAGGGGCGGCGGCAGGATTGGCGGCAGGATTTAATGCACCGATCGCCGGAGTCTTTTTTGCGCTGGAAGTCGTCATGGGCACTACGTTTGCAGCATCGGCGGCGAGTGTTGTGCTGTTGGCGGCGGTCGTAGCGGCGTGGATTGCCCGAATTGGAATGGGGGCACAGCCTGCGTTCACGTTGCCCGCCTACGAAGTGCGAAGTGTGCTGGAACTGCCGCTGTACGTTGGACTGGGGCTGCTGGCAAGTCTGCTGTCGCTGATTCACATTCGCGCCCTGCGGCTGTCTCAACGCTGCTTTCAGGGGCAAATTGCCGGACTGGAATGGATCGGTCAAATTCCCCAACCGTTCCATCCGGTCATTGGCGGAGCCGTGCTGGGGTTGGTTGCTCTGAAGCTGCCGCAAATTTTGGGCGTGGGCTATGAAACCGTTGAGTCGATGCTGCAAGACGTGCAGTTTCCGCTTCCGTTGGTGGTAGCTCTGCTAGTGATGAAGCTGATTATGACGGCGATTAGCTTTGGCAGTGGCTTTGTGGGCGGGGTGTTTGCGCCTGCGCTGTTCCTGGGGGCATCGCTGGGATCAGTTTACGGGAAGGTTTTGGCGATCGGCTTACCGATGCTGCACGACTACATGGCTTCTCCTCCGGCTTATGCGATGGTGGGCATGGCGGCATTTCTGGCGGCGAGTGTGCGTGCCCCGCTGACGGCAATTTTGCTGCTGTTTGAACTCACCAACGATTACCGGATTGTGTTGCCTCTGATGGCAGCAGTAGGCTTGAGCATCTGGACGGCTGAATATTTGGAGCCGAAAGTCGTGATTGACAACGCGGCACAGAATGAACCTGTTGAAGCTGTTCTCCATCCTGATGTGTCTCGCCTCACCGTTGCAGACGTCATGCACCCGGCTCCGCTTCAGCTCAGGAGCGATTTTACCCTGGCGATCGCCGCCCAACAATTTGTCCAGTATCGCTGTCACAGTGCCCTGGTTATTGACGCTGAGAATCAGCTTGTCGGCATCTTCACCCTGAATGACATTACCCGCATAGTGACGCGATCGAAATCTGCTGAAGACCGCATCATGCTATTACAGCAGCCGATCGCTGATCTTTGCACCACTAAAATGGTCTACGCTTATCCCGATGAATCCCTGACGGAAGCCACCGATCGCATGACCACCAGAGGACTGCATCAGCTTCCCGTTGTCGATCGGGATCATCCCCAGCAGGCGATCGGACTCCTAACCCAGGCAGATATCGATCTTGCTGCCAGCCTCGCCCAAACCCGCCAGGTATTAGAACAATACGGCCCTCCCCAGCCAGAAGCACTTGCCTTGCTGAATTAATTGACTCCTTCACTCCCCCCAAACCTGACAAAACACCGATCGCCGCCTTGGACCATCCAGCTCAAACAGCAGTACCGCTTGGTAGGTTCCCAGGGTCAGCTTGCCGTTTGCGATCGGGACAATCTCGCTGGTGCTGAGCGTCATTGCCATCAAGTGAGCGTGGGCGTTCACTGGCTCGTCGGGGGGAATGTTGGGGCGCAGGTGCAGATCGTTGTGCAGGTAGGGATCGGCTTCGGGAGCGAGTTTTCGCAGATAGGCTTTCACATCCTGCATCAGGCGCGGCTCGAATTCATTGATGGCTAAAGCGGTGGTGGTGTGGCGCGAAAAGATTAACGCCTGTCCGTTTTGAAGGTTCGATTTTGAAACGATCGCCTGAATGTGTGCCGTAATGTCGTACACTTCGATTCCGGCTGTGGTTTCTAGTTCAATAATGTGATTGACGATCGCCATCGCCTCGTTCCTCACGCGAATGCACTGGACAGCTTGCTTTCTAATATTCTGAGGGGAATGTGCTGAAAATGAAATCGGATATTGAGCTTTACTTCAGTGCTGCTTTAAGGAGAATTGAAATTGATTAAAGCTGTATATCGCCTCATGAATCGCAGATTATTCAGTAGAAAATAAGAGGAATTGTCTCCGCTAAGCAAACCGTAGCTTATACTACAAAATTATTTTTGGTAGCGGTGATAGAAACAGTCAGGCAACCCAGCCTGCAATGCACTAAGAACTAAGGGAGCTTACAAAGTCCATGAAAAAAGTTGAAGCAATCATTCGTCCTTTTAAACTTGATGAAGTCAAGATCGCGCTGGTGAATGCCGGGATTGTTGGGATGACGGTTTCTGAAGTACGCGGCTTTGGTCGGCAGAAGGGACAAACCGAACGCTATCGCGGCTCTGAATACACGGTTGAATTTCTGCAAAAGCTAAAAGTTGAAATCGTTGTCGAAGACGATCAGCTAGACATGGTGGTAGACAAAATCATCTCGGCTGCACGAACTGGGGAAATCGGCGACGGTAAAATCTTCATCTCCCCTGTCGATCAAATTGTGCGAATTCGGACAGGGGAAAAGAACCAGGAAGCGATTTAAGATTCCGGGTTGATTTCTTTAAGCTGAGGCAAGAGTGCCTCAAATGCTTTCCCCCGGTGGCTGACGCGATGTTTCAGTTCCGGGGGCATTTCAGCAAAAGTCATGCCTGCTTCCGGCACGTAAAAAATCGGGTCATAGCCAAAGCCGCCTGAACCTCGCGGCGCGCTGATAATTTCTCCCACGCAAATCCCCTCGGTGTGCAGGGCGATCGATCCATCGGGACGTGCCAGCGCGATCGCACAAACAAACTGCGCCTGTCGATGCGAAGCAGTTCCTCCTGCAGGAGAATCAGGCTGATGGTCTAATTCTCGCAAAAGCCGCGCAATTCGATCGGCATCAGTATCAGCATAGCGGGCAGAGTAAATTCCCGGTGCGCCGTTTAGCGCATTGACCATCAAGCCTGAATCATCGGCGATCGACCATTGCCCCAAAGCTTTTGCCACCTGAGACGCTTTCAAACAGGCATTTTCTAAAAAGGTGGTTCCGGTTTCTTCGATTTCCAATGCTTTGGGCTTCAGGCTCAGCTTCCACGGCAACGATGGATCGGTGAGGTATGCCTGCATTTCCGTTAACTTACCGGGATTACTGGTGGCAACGACGAGAAGAGTCATAGCAAAGAGAAGCGGTTCTTGAAAGGTCTTATTGGGGATCATAGGGGATCGTATTTGCTTCTAGCCAATCGATTGCGATTTGTTTTAAAGCGGTTTGTCGATCGCGGCTTCAATCTCAGTGCAAAATTGCTTCATGATGACCTGTTCGTGAATCTTAATTCGTGAATCCTCAACGGACTGGGAAGCCGTAGATAGTCATCAGACTCTAGTTTTTTTGCGCTTTCTGAATTGTGTCTTTCAGATTGCGTTCTTTCAGATTGCGTCTTCCAGTTTCAATCAGCAGCGGCGTCGTCTTCTGAATCAGCCGCTTGAAAGTCATTCTGGCTAACCGTGACCGATTTACCTGTCTGTTGATTGAGACAGGCAAACAGCTTGTGATTAAGTGTAACCATTTCGTTTACCCTATCTCAAACTTTGACGACTAAAGCCATTCCTCACGACTTTCTCAACGAAGTTCGGAAATACTACAGGATGAAACTGATTTTTGCTACTTTGTAACTCAAAATCAGCCGTGAGACGCAAGAAGTTCGCTGCGATCGGATTTAGGTTTGCACTAGGTAAACGCTTCAATTTTCCTTCTAGTCCCATTTCTTTGTACTGGAAACCCTCCTGATACGGAATCCGGATAGTAAAGTAACACTATTTTATGCCTGCCTCCACCAGTGAAATAGCGTGTGCTGACGA
>NZ_JACJOR010000336.1:0-14337 GCF_014695615.1 Leptolyngbya sp. FACHB-711 | reverse complement strand
AGTAGGAGTTTTAGAGTACATGGGTTTTGAGTTTAGTACGGCTGTACAAGTACACCCATTTTACACCCAAATTACACCCAAACCTACCTGAAATAACCCAATTCCTGAGGATGCTTTAGAACTAATGTACTTAGGACTGTAATCAGGTTTCCACTATTGAATAGCCTGAAACAGCCGAAATTCAAGTATTTCTCACCTACGGGACTGGCGCGAATCGAACGCGCGACCTATCGCTTAGGAGGCGATCGCTCTATCCTACTGAGCTACAGCCCCAGATCTACCGCCATTATCATAGCAAGAGAATCTGGAGCAGGCGTAAACGAAAACCAAAACTATAGACAGCTTGTGGACAGCATGACGATCGCCCTCAGCTCAGCAGTGGTTCAACAGGACGGGGTTGAAGTTTCTGCCTTCGATGGGTGAGTTCTGAGAGCATCTCAATTGCAAGGGATTCAAGCTGCCGATCGCAAATTGATTCAAGCCAGCCCTGATGCCCCGGTGGTCTGACAACCCAGTCTGCAAATCTAACGGCGATCGGTTCCCGATGTCCGCCCGGAATTTCTTGCTGAATCGGGTTTGCCTTCTGTTTTCGACTAAGGGTTTGAGCAAACCATGCCACATCGCTCTCATTAGGAGAGCCTGCCAAGGTTCCAGCAATCGTGTCCTGCCGAAAGGAAATGAGCGCAGTGAGATTAAACAGAGAACTGTCTAAAATTCGGCGTTGGGTTTCCTGACGATTGGGCACTGCACCGAGATGCAGTCGATCGAGCAGGTCTGCCAGGGATGGAATGGGTAGTGCGTTGCGAGTGTCTGAAATATCGGGCGCGATCAGCAGGCTTGGCTGATCGAGAATCGATCGCATCGTTTCTAGCAGCACAATATATTTGCAGCCTAAGCTATGTCCTACCCAGAAATGAGGAATCGTAGACGGATAGTTCAGCTCGGCTCGAATCTGATCGCGCTCTTGGAGTAACCCTTGCGCGATCGCCAAATGATTGAACCCAAACCGAAAAGGAACCGCAATCACGGTGTAGCCTGCTTCAAACAGACTGTTTAGAAAATGGGAATAGGCGATCGAAGGAAAGGAACCGTAGAAAGCTCCCCCCAAAAATTCGATAACGCCGATCGGTTCAGGATGACGAGCGACCCAACTATGGGAAATGGGGCGAAACCGCATGATTGAATTCTTTGAAATATTTTGTGAAGTTGATTGAATGAGACGGGCAGGAAATCAGGAAAAGGGTTCCAGCGATTGCTGCTGAAACCCCAGTCTATTGAGCAAGGGTAATCTGCCAAACGTAAGCGTCAAGCGTCAGAACACGATCGCTATTTGCTCAGCTTCAGAATGCTGCCCGGATTTGCCGTTGGCAGTGAATAAGCCTGCTGGTCAAAATCAGGGTTGGGCAGCGTCAGATCCGCAGGCAGGAAAGTCCCGCGAATTTGAGGCGTGATCAGCACCTCCGCATGAGCAGCAGCAGAGTAGGGAGAGAGGGATGCTTCCACATAGCCCCGCACTTCCAGGTTGGCAACTTCCAGACTCGATCGAATCGGTGCTGTTTTAGAAACATCGGGTTGCAAAATGAGTAGGGCAGTTGCACCAGAGGCAAGCGTCAGCGGTTGGCTGGGCTTACCCGTCACCGGATCAGGAATCAAATCGCTAAACACATTGCCACTTCCCATATCCACGATCGAAATCAATTCCTCATTATTGAGGGGTGATGAACTGTTGAATTGAATTGAAATTGCGGCATCGGGTTCGCTAACGGGATTCACGTTAGAAATCATCAGAAAATATGCCTGCACCACGCGACGAGAAACACTCGGATTGAACGGTGCGGGAGCGATCGGTTTAACCAACAGTTCAAAAGAAGAAATAATCATTAAGGATTCCTGGTTGCATCTTTAACCACGAAAGCATTTGCCTTCCTGGGGTCGCATTCCCCTGACAGGTACTCTTTGCTCTGTGAAGATGCCAGATTATCCTTAACGGAAAGGGATGCTTAAGATGCTCAGGAATCCGACGATCGCCATACGTCATTCCAGGGAGAACCGCCGACCTCCAAACCGCAGAGAGAGCTAGTGGCCTGCAAAATCGTTTTGGTGGAATAAGCCGATCGCTCCTTCAGCGTAAGCTGCAAGTTGCCCTGCATTGTATCTTTGCAGCAAAACACGAGTCCCTCTTGGGTGGGGGCGCGAAGCGGTGTTCCAGGAAGGGTGGTGGTTCCCACAAGTTCGACTTCGTAGCCGTGATTCTGCGCTTGCATCCGCCATTTGCCCCAGGGATGAATTTCCCAGTGCACACGGGCATTCCAGGGAACAAACTCATAGAATTTGCCCTGGTAGTGAATCCCCACCATTGCCACTGATTCCATCCAGGTGAGAACTTGCCGCCTGCCGCCGCCTGCGGTGAGTGCCAGATCTGGCTCATGGTCGAAGCAATTGCAGTTGAGCCAGAACCATTTGGTTGGAAATGCGCCGCCCCAGTTCTTCTCGCCGTAAGCCGGAGCATTTGTAAACTCATAGCGTTTGCCGTTCCACTCGATCCAGCCGGTTGCCAGCCCGTGTGCCATCAAGATTTGCCAGCCCGGTTCAAAAATCTGAAACTGCGATAGCCATCCTGCCGTAGACTGCTGCGGTTTCCTGGAATCGCCCCATCCGTAGATCGGCTGAATTTCGTAGCACCAGCTCGCCGCTCGTCCCGACCCCGGATCAAGAAGCTTTCCCTGATTTAAGGTCGCCGTTGCCTGATAGCCTTCCTGAATCGTGCGATCGAACTCTTCCGGCTCCAGATATTTCGAAATGGTAGAAATCGGCGATCGTCTCCCCCAGTGTCCTAAACCCAATCGATCGCCCCACGCCCAAAATCGATCAACAGCCGGAAACGTCCGCCACAGATACTCATCGTCTGGACCCAGGATTTGCGCTGCGCCCCCGCTTTGTGCCTTACCGCCGATCGGATCTTCGATCGAATACATAAATGCAAAGGTCTGGCGGTCTTCGGGTAGCGTGACGCGATAGTACCAGCCTTCAAAAAAGCGGCGATGAGAGCCGTCCCAGTGATAGCCACTGTGGGGGGGAGACTGGGGATTTTGCAAGTCGGTCATGGGGCAGTTGCAGACAGTTCTTTTAGTCTAAAGGTTGTTTGAGAAGTATTGAAGGTTCTGCATTGCCCGCCATACTCCCCGTGAATAAGGGACTTTCAAACCTAAGAGGAGAGCAAGATCCTCAGGCAGCGAGAACGGTAGAATAAGGAACGGTTGCGCTGAAGAATGTCTAGGAAAAGCAGGCGATGCGAATCTCTTTAAGCTGGCTCAAAGAATTGGTTGAAATTGATATGACCCCCGAAGCGTTGGCAGATTTGCTGACGATGGCAGGGTTTGAAGTTGAAGAGATCGAAGATCGGCGCACCTGGGCGGATGGCGTGGTCATCGGTCGTGTGATTAGTCGAGAGCCTCACCCGAATGCGGATAAGCTCAGCGTTTGTCAGGTTGATATTGGTGCAGCACAGCCTTCTACGATCGTCTGCGGAGCTTCAAACGTGCGAGCCGATATCTTTGTTGCCGTAGCGACGATCGGCACTTACTTGCCCAAAGTTGACCTCAAGATCAAGCCGCGCAAGTTGCGGGATGTGCCGTCTGAGGGGATGATTTGTTCGCTGGCGGAGTTGGGCTTAGCAAAAGACTCCGAAGGCATTCACATCTTTCAGCAGGATGTCACCGTCGGGTCAGATGCCCGTCCTTTTCTAGGGCTGGATGACGTGGTGCTGGATCTCACCTCAACGGCAAACCGCGCCGATGCCCTCAGCATGATCGGAATTGCCCGCGAAGTCGCTGCCCTGACGGGGGCAAAGCTAAAGCTGCCCGAAGTGCCCGAAATTCCGGTGCAGTCTGGTTCAGATCTGGCAATTCGCATCAGTGAGCCGCAAGCCTGCCCGATCTACATCGGCACGAATATCGATGGCATTACGATCGCCCCTTCCCCCAATTGGATGCAGCGTCGTTTGCAGGCAGCAGGCACTCGCCCGATTAACAACGTGGTTGATATCACAAACTATATTTTGCTGGAATGGGGACAGCCGCTTCATGCCTTCGATCGCGATCGGCTTCAGACCGTTGCCCAAGCCCAATCGCTGACGATCGGCGTTCGCAGTGCCCATTCTGGAGAAACCCTGAAAACCCTGGACGCGCAGGAGCGCAATTTGCAGGAGCAAAATCTGCTGATTACCGCAGGCGATAAACCTGTTGCGCTGGCAGGGGTAATGGGCGGCGAATCAACGGAAGTCTTTGACGGGACGCAAAACCTGATGCTGGAGGCGGCGATTTTCGATACGGTGGCAATCCGGCGATCGGCTCGCACTCAGGGACTCCGCACCGAAGCCTCTGCCCGCTATGAGCGAGGGGTAAACTCAGCAGAGCTAGAGCTTGCCTGCCGTCGTGCCATCCAACTCATTACTGAACTGGCAGGCGGAACGGTTCGCACTCAGGCGGTTGCCGATCACCGTCCGGGTCAAGCAGCGACAATTAGGACGATCGCCCTGCGAATGGAGCGAGTCAATCAAGTGCTCGGACTGGTGCTGCTCAACGGTCACGGCGAGAATTGCAATCATAACGGTCATGATCACAGCCATGATGAGCTGACCGAAGACGATATTGGCGAACTGCAACCTGTCGATGTCGAGCGCACCCTGAGCGCACTGGGCTGTCAGCTTACGGAAACTGAAGCAGGGGTTTGGTCGGTCACTGTGCCGCCCTATCGCTATCGAGATCTAGAGCGCGAGATCGACCTGATCGAAGAAGTGGCACGGCTCTACGGCTTCAATAATTTCTGCGATACGCTGCCCGGAAAAACCGAGCCAGGCTACCTCTCCGACGAGTACGCGCTGACGAAGCGAATTCGTGAGGCGATGCAGGCAGTTGGCTTAACCGAGGTGATGCACTACTCGCTGGTGAAAACGGGTGAAGAAAACCAGGTCGTCCTCAGCAACCCGCTCCTGGTAGAATATGCTGCCCTTCGTACCGATTTGATGCCTGCCCTGATCGATGCCTTTCAGTACAACCTGGAACAAGGTAACGGGGCACTCAACGGCTTTGAAATTGGGCGCGTGTTCTGGCGCGATGAAGACGGCTTGAACGAAACCGATATGGTGGCGGGCATTCTGGGCGGCGATCCGACGGTGGGCAAATGGGTGCGGAGCGGACGTGAACAGCCGATGACCTGGTTTGAGGCAAAAGGAATGCTGCAAAGTGTCTTTCTGCGGCTAGGCCTGAACGTGGAATATCAGCCCGATCGCCGCAATCCCCTGCTGCATCCTGGCAGAACCGCTTCTCTCTGGATCAATGGCAACCGCCTGGGCACATTCGGTCAGTTGCACCCCCAGCTTTGCCAGGAGCGCGGCTTACCTGATGCCATTTATGGCTTTGAACTCAGTCTGGACGAACTGCTCGACGGCATGGCGCAGGACGAAAACCTGGTTTCCCTGTTCCAGTCCTACTCGTCCTATCCGGCATCCGATCGCGATATTGCCTTCTTTTCACCCGTGCAGTTCTCGGTCGCGGAAATCTCGCGGGCGATTACCCAAGCAGGCGGTAAACTGCTCGATTCCGTGGAGCTATTTGATGAATACCGGGGCGAAAATGTGCCGCAGGGCAAACGCAGCCTCGCCTTCCGTCTGATTTATCGCGCTCCCGATCGCACCCTGACCGACGAGGACATCAACCCCGTCCATGTGAAAGTCCGCCGAGTCCTGGAAGAAAAATTCCAGGCAGAGCTAAGAAGTTAGTCTAGGAAGCTAAATCAATCAGGAATCTATGCCCAAATATGTTCTCTGGGGTCGCTACTGCGAAGACGTGCTGGAAAAACGCGCCCCTTACCGTCAGGCACACCTCGATCGCCTGGCTCAACTAAAAGATGCAGGACGGGTAATCACGATCGGACCAACCAAAGATGTAACGCGGGTCTTTGGCCTATACGACGCAGAAACCGAAGTCGCTGCCCGTCAGCTTGTCGAAGAAGACCCTTACTGGCAAAACGGCATCTGGACAGAATATGAGCTAATGGAATGGATTCAAGCCTTTTAGGTGATGCGAAGTAGTTCCTTCTTCGAGGTAATTGCCTTCCTGCCGGAGCTTCATTCTTCCTTTAGCAATACTGGGGTAACGAAATGGGGGGATATCATCACAAGATATTCCCTGATTTTTTGCTGGATGTTTTGGGTTCTGTCGCTCTTTGCTGACGCACGACCTTCCTCTTAATTTAACCTGTGATTTCCCTATCCTTCTCGCTGCAACCCGACCTCATTCATTTCTCCCTGAACCACTGCTTCACACCGATTCTGGCTCAAGCTGCCCCTCTGCTGGGTAGCACCTGGATTGATCTGAGTGCTCTGTTTCTGATGCTGGGAATGTCTGCTTTCTTCTCCGGCTCCGAAACGGCAATCACGGCTCTAGACAATCTGAAACTGCGTGCCCTGATCAAAGACCAGGGCGATCGAAGTGGTTTATTTACGCTCGTCCTGGAAAAGCGGACGCGTTTTATTACGACGCTGCTTATTGGAAATACGCTGGTCAACAACCTGGCTGCGATTTTGACCAGTAACCTGTTTGTCATCTGGTTTGGCAGCAATGAAGCAGTGCTGTTTGCCACGATCGTCGTCACGATTTTGACGCTGGTTTTTGGCGAAATTACGCCGAAGTCGCTCGCGATTAATAACGTCTTACCGATTTTTCGGGTTGTGGTGCGTCCGATCTTCTGGCTGTCGCGGATTCTCTCCTGGACGGGCATTGCCTATTTGCTAGAAGCAATTGCCCAGGCAGCAATTCGGCGATTTCAACGCGATGTTGTGCCGCAAGGTGAGTCGGTCAAAGATTTGCAGCTCATGATCGAGATTCTGGGCGGCAAAGGGCAGCTTGACCTGGACAAACGCCAGCTCCTCAACAAAGCCCTGATGCTCGATCGCCTTACTGCCTATGATGTGGTGAAGCCGCGTATCGAAATGCGAACCATTTCCCAGGAAGCAACGCTGCAAGGCTTCATCAATCTCTGCCTGGAAACAGGCTACTCGCGCATTCCCGTCCAGGAAGAGTCCAAAGACGAAATTATCGGCACAGTGCATCTCAAGCGGGCCCTTCAGGTACTCAAAACCCTTAACCAAGAAGGACAAAGCGATGGTTCTGTGACGCTGGCAATGGACTTGCCCGTGTTTGTGCCCGAGGTTAAGCGGATCGCCGATTTGCTGAAAGAAATGCTTCAGCGTCAACTCCATTTGGCGATCGTGGTAGACGAATACGGTGGCACGGTGGGATTGCTCACGCTAGAAGACATTCTGGAAGAACTGGTCGGCGAGATCTATGACGAAAGCGATCTCCCTGCCCGTGCTAACCTGCGAGGACGAGTGCCCTTCAATCGTCGCATCGCAAGAAATCCTTCTCCCAATCGCTAGCCCCGTCATTCTGAAAAAATTGATCGCAAACTCTTTGACAAAATTCGCAACTTCCATGTACGATGATTAATCGTGGAAAGGACGGGTCGGTGCCCGAGTGGTTAATGGGGGCGGACTGTAAATCCGCTGGCTACGCCTACGCTGGTTCGAATCCAGCCCGGCCCATTCCACGATTTGCCCGTGTAGCTCAGTGGTAGAGCACACCCTTGGTAAGGGTGAGGTCATGAGTTCAATCCTCATCACGGGCTTATTGTAGAGCGACATGATATTTGTCTGTGGCACTACATTAGTAGTGTCGTTGCGAGTGCCGAGCAGTTTCATCGTATTATTCGTGAGCATTGGTGCATCGAGAATCGATTGCATTGGGTCAAGGACGTGACGTTTAACGAAGACAATGCGCTGCAAACCGGCAGCAATACAGTCACGAACTGGTCAGTGGTCCGCAACTTCTTCATTAACTTTTCTTTTTCTCGCACGCTGGGGTTCACTTCGATGGCTGCTGCCAAACGGCAATTTGCCAATCAGTTGGACAAGGTTTTTCCCCTATTACAATGAAACAGCCCTGCTTAACCAGTCAGCACACAACCTTAATTTCAGTCCTACACTGGTTTTAAGCATCCTGAACTTCTCCTTCAGGTCAGGTATATATAATGCTAGGTTCAATCCGTCAGGACCATGAACAAACAACGATCGTTGATGTCTACTCCCTCTGCCAAAGCCAGCAGCTCTGCTCAACGCGACGGCATGACGACTGGAGGGAAGCGAGGCTTCAGGCGGGGAGACTGGGGGCGCGGGCTGGTCGGCTTCTGGGCAATGGCTGCGGCAATAGCAACAGCGCTGGATCTGGGGCTGGTACAGGTTTTAGAACGACAGACACAGACTTTATTTTCTGAGGTCAGAGGCACGGTTGCTGCCCCGAAAGAGGTTGTCATTCTAGCGATTGATGAAAGCTCTCTTGCCCAAGGTGATTTTTTTCGATCGGATCCAAAACAGTATGCCAGTTTAGAACCGATTCAGTCTTGGCCCTGGAAGCGCAGTGCCTACGCGAAGGCTGTTGAAAAATTGATGGCGGCTGGGGCAAAAGCAGTGGCGATCGATGTAATTTTCTCAACGCCCAGCAGCTATGGTGCACAAGATGATCAGCAGCTTGCCCAGGTACTTCAGCAGTATCAAGGACGGATTGTGCTGGCAGCTCGCTATGCAGAAGCAGAAACGCCGCAGGGATTTAGCACCCAACTTGTAGCACCACTGCCTCAATTCTGCAATCGTCCTGACTGCATCGGGTTCATCAATTTTCTAATGGAGCCAGACCAGCGGATTCATCGATTCGGTGAGGCATTTTCGCGCCACCTGCTGCAAAATTCGCCATCCGTTGAGGCAGAGGTTTTACCGCAGGCTCCTTCTTTTGTTGAAACAACGCTGCGGGCTGTGAATCTGCCGTATCAGAAGCCGATCGCCGATTCGATTTTCTTCTACGGTCCGGCAAACAGTTTTACCCACGTTCCTTTCTGGACCGTGCTGGATCCTTCTGCCTGGCAGACCACATTAGAGTCGGGAGCCTATTTCAAAGACAAAATTGTGCTGATCGGCTCAACTGCCATGGTTCATCAAGACTTGCATGCGGCTCCCTTTTCTAAAAGCTGGCTCTATCCGCAGCCGATGTCAGGGGTGGAAATTCACGCCAACGCCATCGCCACGCTGCTGGAAGGACGATCGATCGCGGAAGCCGTGCCGCAAGCTCCCCTCAGAGGATTATGGGTGCTGATCGGGGTTGCAGGCGCAGGCTGGTGGTTGACCCGTCCGCAGCAGCCCCTACGTCGCTTAATTTGGGCGATTGGCTTCGCAGCAGTTTGGCTCGGTCTCAGCTATGGCTTATTTATCCAGGCGAGATTGCTGATTCCAACAGCAGTTCCAGTTGGAGCAATTGCATTGAGCGGTTTGTCGCAGCTCATTGCGGGGTCGGTGAAAGAACAGGTCAAAAAGCGGCAGCTCCGAGACACACTGAGGCAGTATGTCACTTCGCCGATCGTGCAGGAAATTGTCAGCCAGCACGATGACCTTCATGATTTGCTGCGAGAACGAGAACTGGCTTTATCCGGCAAAGTGTTAGCCAGTCGCTACCGCATCACGAGAGTTTTGGGATCTGGTGGATTTAGCGAAACCTACATTGCTGAAGACCTCCAGCGACCGGGCAATCCGTCTTGCGTGGTGAAGAAACTGCGCGTCTTGAGCGACAACCCAAACACCCTCAAGCAGGCACAGCGACTTTTTGCGATCGAAGCAGAAACGCTAGAACGGTTAGGGCAACATGAACAAATTCCGCGCCTGCTGGCATCCTTTGAGGAGGAGCAAGAGTTTTATCTGGTGCAGGAATATATTCGGGGGCATCCCTTAACAACAGAGATTTTGCCTGAGCGATCGTTGCCGGAACAGAAAGTTGTGCAGATGATTTATGAACTGCTGAATGTGCTGGCGTTTGTGCATAGCCAGGGGGTGATTCACCGGGATTTGAAACCCTCTAATATTCTTCGACGACGATCTGATTGGAAACTCATTCTGATCGATTTTGGCATTGCCAAGAAGATTACAACCCAGCTTGCCGAAAGCAGCAACACAAAATTTACGATCGCAGTTGGCACACCGGGCTATATGCCTAGCGAACAGTCTGCCGGACGACCCCAGTTCAATAGCGATATCTATGCGCTCGGCATTATTGCGATCGAGGCGTTAACTGGACAGTCTCCCCATCGACTCACCCATGACTCCAAGACCGGAGCATTGCGATGGAGCCAGCAGGCGCGTGGGCTGAATCCTGCTCTGGTAGCCATTTTGAACAAGATGGTATGCCACGACTTTACCCGCCGCTATCGATCGGTTCAGGAAGCCCAAACTGCTCTGATGTCCCTTTATCCTGATTTAGCAAATCCTGACCCGCAAACGAGCAGTGCTGAAATGGCAGGGACACAATCGGCGCAAAGCATAGCTCCTAGTGAATCCTCTGATCCGATCGCTTCTGAAGAAGACCGTTTCAACGACATGACCCTGCGGCTGCCTGAGGATTGGCTAGATCAGAACGAGGCAGAATCGGTCAATAACATGACCCTACCGCTGCCTGAGGATTGGTTGGATCATTCACCCGATCATCGCTAGCGAAACTTTCAGAAGCTTGTGTAGAATGCGAGATGGGTTTAGTAAGATTACAAATACCAACATCCTTTCACGCAATATCAGACAATCAGGGCAAGTGCGGAACATATCTACCACGTCGCAGTCTTCAACCTTCAGACCCTATCGAAATTCTGCATGGTTCGCCGTACAATTCCCGTTATCATTGCTATTTTGTCAAGTACGGTTTTACTGACAACAGAAGCGCGTGCCCAAACCTCGCTCAATCGTGCTGTGCTCTCAGCAATCCGAAATCAGGTCCAGGTGCTGCAGCAAAACCAGTCTGCTCGTGCAGCTCGTATTTCCGATGTTGTCACGCCTGGACAGGGAGTTTCTACAGCTCGCGCTTCATTAGCAGAACTCCGATTTAATGACGGTTCGTTAGGACGGCTCGGAGAACAGGTTGTCTTCTGGTTCACGCCCGGAACACGCAATTTCCGCATCTCGAATGGAACTGCTTTGTTTCTGATTACGCCCGGACAGGGCAGGACACGCATCCAAACTCCGAATGCAACCGCCGGGATTCAGGGTTCTGCGCTCTTTGTCCGCTATATTCCCGAAACCGATACGACAATTATTGGAGCCTTAACGGATAGTGGCATTCAAGTATTTAATCGAGATGCCTCTCAGCAGCAATCCCTACGAGGTGGGCAGATGGCAGTTGCGATCGGGGATCGCATTGAACAAATTTACGATTTCGATCTAAATACTTTCTATGAAACGAGTACGCTGGTGCGAGGGCTAGCTCCAACCGAGGAACGATCGCAATCAGAGACTCGCGATGCCACAATCTCCCAGGTTCAAGAGGAAATGCAGACTGCGATCGAACAGCAGCAATCGCTCCCTCCCAACGAAGTCATTGAAACTCCAAGCTTTGTCAGAACTCCAGAGTCCAGCGCCACAGAGCCTTCGATCGCGCCACCCGTCTTTGATAATTTCCCTGACTCCAATCAAGTCACCAGTCCGCTTGAAACCCTGACGAATGAAAACCAGCCTCGCAATACGCCCCTAGATCCAAATTCACAGCCCGCAATTCCATCTTTCCAGAACCGATCGGATCAGGTCATTACCGATCCACGAGTTGACGATCGGCGGAATCCAACTGATGATCGTCCCGGAAATGGCAACGGGAGACCGAATGTAGACGATCGTCCCGGCAATGGCAATGGCAACGGAAGACCCGACAACCCTGGCAACAGTGATGGGAACGGACAACCCGATGTAGGCGATCGTCCGGGTAATGGCAATGGAAGACCGAATGTAGACGATCGCCCCGGCAATGGCAACGGCAACGGAAGACCCGATAACCCTGGTAACAGTGATGGGAACGGACAACCTGATGTAGGCGATCGTCCGGGTAATGGCAATGGGAGACCGAATGTAGACGATCGTCCGGGTAATGGCAATGGCAATGGGAATGGTGATGATAGACCGAGTGTAGACAATCGCCCTGGCAATGGAAATGGCAACGATAATGAAAGACCCAATGTAGATGATCGTCCTGGCAACGGCAACGGCAATAACGATAGAGATGATCGTCCTGGCAACGGCAACGGCAATAACGATAGAGACGATCGTCCTGGCAATGGAAATGGCAATGGAAATGGCGATGGCAATGGCAATGGAAATAATCGACCACCCAACGGCAATGGAAATAATCGACCTGATAGAGACAACGAACGACGTAATTGAGATTACGTATTAGCCGCGTGAAGTTTAAGGGGTGTTTACTGAGCTACTCAATCTTGTGGGCTGGTTTTCTGTGCAGCCGCGCCCAGGGCATGAATGCTGAAATTCCGACAGCAGACGCATCAGACGGAGCATCGAAAGCTGAATTGCATGACATTGCTCAGTCTGAACATCAATTTTTTGCCGAGAGCGATCATGCTGTTAGCAATCCTCTCTGGACTCCAAATATTGCCCCTGCGGAAATCATTCTGCCTACACGAGAAGCGTTTAATCCAAACAGCCTTGCTCCAGACTTGAATTTCACAGCCGATTCCCAGATTCGTGGAACAGTTCTGAATGAACTATCCAGCTTAGAAGCGCATCAGGAACAGCAGAACCCGGCACAGGAACAGCAACAAGAGCAGGAAACGCGCTCTTTTTCATTGGAATCTCAAATTCCTCCTGTTCCTACAGCGATCGCTAATGAGATAGAGGAATTCGTAGAAACGCAAAACAATCAAGAAGCTGTTTCGCAATCGATCGATCCAGAATTAGGGAGACTGCGGCTTCGTGAAACGCAACGGGTAGAGCCACAATCGACCGATCCAGAATTAGGGAGACTGCGATTGCGCGAAAGGCAGTTAGCAGAACAGCAAGCCAGTGATCCGGAATTAGGTGAATTTCAACTCCGTGAAAGAGAGCTTGCAGAACGGCGACCGGAGCAAAGCGTCTTTTTTCAAGGCAGAATTGACTATTTTAGAAGCAATAATATTCTGCTAGATGACGTTGATCCTGTAGATGATCAGCTAATCACGGTTGGCATCTCCGTACTAGGCGTTCCAAGCATTGGACCTCGAACTAACCTAGTTGCCTCTGTCGGCGCTAGCCTTGCTCGCTATGGCGATTTGTCAGAACTTAACTACAACAATCTTCAGTTTCGCCTTGGAGTACGCCACAATCTGTTTCCTAACACTTATGGGGAATTGAGTTGGACGAATCAACAATTGTTTTCTGCTGATGATGGTGACCAATTCCTGAATGATCATTCAATTCGGCTTTCCCTGTGGCGACGTGACCAGCTCGCGCCTCGACTTAATTTAGATAGTTTTTATCAGTTCCGCCTCAGCTTTGCTGATCCAGCCGATCGCAGCCGTCTAGTGAATACGCTAGGAATTTACTTGAGCTACGAAATTCAACGCGATTTAGAAGCCGGGTTAGATTATCAGTTTGTTCTGACAAACTTTACTCAACAGGAACGCGAGGATAGTTATCATCAACTAACCGCTCAACTGAGCTACAATCTTTCTCGCAAGACCAGTATTAGTCTATATGGCGGTTTTAGCTTTGGGCGATCGTCCGAATCAAGCATTGATTTTGATAGCTCCATACTGGGCATCAGCTTAAGCACAAGCATTTAGGCGGCGATCGTCTCAACAATCTGCGTCTGATAGGAAACTTAAGGGCGACAAGTCAGAGCCATGGGTTTGAATCCAGTATCGCCCCTATAGAAGATTGCTAGCAGTATTCATAGGATGCAATGATACTCTTTGCCACCACGTTCAACCCCTGAGGTTTCGCACAACCGATCCGCATTGTATTGATTGAGTAGCCGCTCAACCTGGTAGGTTGTAACATCAAGCGTTTTGGCGATCGTCTCTTTCCACTCAGACTTCACCTTACGGTTGGGAGCCTGAGCCAACCACTCAGTTAGACGAAAGCGTATTTGTTAGAATCTGATGACTCGACCAGGGCTTTAGTGGGGAGAGCCTGGCCTCATTTCGCTTGAATCCTGCTTGTCTTGCTTCGTACAGCAATTACAGCGAGGTTGTTTTTCCGACTCAGATTGAAGATAGGCAGTTATTGAGCGGATGCGACTCAACGCATATCGGATTGTTGCTAGTATTTTGGCTCTTTTAGCAAGTAAGTCCCTATAATCGCTATTCATCCTGAGCACCTGAGCTAGTCTATAGCAAGGTTAACCTTATTAGAGTCTGTTCAAGCTCTCGCGTTGGATAGGCGATTTTGTGAATTCTCCTTGTTTTATTGTTGGCAGGTGAATAGGCTTT
>NZ_JACJOR010000335.1:0-9760 GCF_014695615.1 Leptolyngbya sp. FACHB-711 | reverse complement strand
GCTGTTAATGTCCCTATTGTATCGACTTTAACTATATCGGCTCTGTATTATATTAGCTCCGTATCGGTTGCTAAGTATCCGCTGCTCAGTAGTACAACAAAGTAGTACAACAGATTAATACGATCGCGGTGGGAATTCTGGGCAGCACGAGCTTTAAGAGTGGCAATAAGCTTTCTCCTGCTTTCGCTGCGGTAAAAGGTTCTGATATTCCCAGAGCACTTCTCGCTGTCGCGCTGTAAATGGGTGATCCATGAAAGGAATCCCTGATTTGAAAGAGAAAGTTTTACAGAGTTGCGGATTAGTGGGCTGTCGGCTCGTGTAATGGTAGGAGGCTGCAATTCGCTGTCGATTCGAGCGCGGAACCTTACCATGATGAAACACCTGAGCGGCTGCAGCAAAAATAATGGTTCCGGCTAAACCCGTACAGGCTTTCCACTGGCAAGGCGAAACGGCTGCCGCCATCGCGTCATCATCAATAACATAATTTGAGGCTTTGAATGAGCGCATTGAGGGAGTTAAAGATTTGGGAATGTATTCAAAAGGACTATCCTCAATCCCAACATCATTGAGATAAATGCTGATGCGAATAATATTTCGATCGTCTTGATCTCGATGCCATAATCTTGTGCCAACCTGCTTCCCGTCATTCGCCTCTTTTCGGGCAATGACCCCATGATAAGCAATAGGTAAACCAATGCAATTTTCGACAATATTGAGAATTCGATCGTCCAGCCCCCACAAATAAAGCGCTGGATACTCCTTTGCAATCCGGCTGGGATTAACCGGAGCGCAATGCCGAAAACCCTCTTCGTATTCTATCTCCTCCGGATTTGCGAATGCTGATTTTCCCAGATTTTGAATCAAACGGTTAGATGCTTCTTGCAGGGATGGAGTCGAAGAAAAGCACAAATCGTCTAGCGATCGAACAGCAACCCCCTCATGATTAATTTCATCCACAATCTGGCGATCAACCGGAGATAGAGCGGGCAGTTTTTGAGCATATTTCACCTGCTCCAACCGATAGCTAAAATCGGAAGCTGTTTCGGAAATCTTCTTCTGAACTTTATGCAAAATAGGCTTCATATTAAACTTCAACTTATCTTCCAGAGGGTTCTTTCAGGCAAAAAGCTTGCTATTCGGTGAATCGAAGTCGAACTTCTGATAGCAAGACAGCGAATTATCTTGATGCAACCCGGAGAAACGTTATTCCTAACTTCATTCTCAGCTTCATGCTTTGCCTCTTAAAGCGACCAATACCGCAGATAAGCGAAGCTGCCTTGTAGATTGCAGTGGATTGCAAAAGCTGGTGCTGTGAAATGGCTTTAGCACTCCTGTTAAATATGGCTTAACCCTGGAGAAGCAATTTTCTCTGGAAACACAGCCCAACTCCACGAACAATAAATCACATTAATGATTAGATACTTCTAATCTAGTCAGGCAGAACTAGAAATACATCTGACAAATGGAGGACTAACGATCGCGTGAGATCTAGCTTGCGAAGGGCTAATATTTCATCAATTTAGAAGGCGGATTTTATCTTTATAGCAACAGCCTTCCCCTATAATTTCGCCTATAGTTTCGAACTTTCTAGACCATCAAGCCACAATGTTGGTAGATACCAGGTACAGAGCGGAGGAAGTGGCAATGGTGCAGGCAGGATTAACCGCCGGAAGTGGAAGTAAGAAGTGGAAATAAGAAGTAGAAGTAAAAGTTCAATCAGGAGTTCTATCGATCGACAGTCCCTCACTCCTGCACAGACAGCCCCAAATAGAGATAGTTTTTCTTAATTCTGCTTGTGGAAACCTTTATCCAGCTTGCCCCTAGTTTTGCCGCCGTGTTCCTGCTCCTTCTCGGAACCGCCGCGTTGCTCTTTCCCAAACCGATGGCTGCGTTTGTCGGCATTCAACCCATTGCCCCCATTGGCGTTTCTGAAATTCGATCGACGCTGGGGAGCTTTTTTATCGGGTTAGCCGTAGCCTGTTTATGGCTACAGTCGGCGGAGGCATTTACGGTTCTGGGGGTTGCTTCCCTGGGAGCTGCGATTGTCCGCTTAATGTCTAGTGTGGTCGATCGTAGCGTCACCGTTAAGAACCTGGGTGGGGTTGTCACAGAGCTACTGCTGAGTGTGCTGTTTCTCCTAAGCTGGAGTTAATTAATGCCAGATACAGGAAGGTAGGGAGACAAGTCCAGGCTTACCTCCCACACCATTAATCTGTTTTTGTGACTGAACCAGGAATGTTGCACTGAATCAAACAATTGGGAGAACAGCTTCGAGTCATTCGGGTAGAAACTGCCTTGCAACGATCACGAGTTTATCCCCAACCGTCATCACTCAGTGGCCACACGATCGATTAGCTCTTAAGCTAATTAGCTGTTAAGCGTTTCGTAGCGTTCCTGCTCGGCACGGGAGTTTCGAGCATTCAGCGTTTCATTCCGCTCTTGCTCCCAGCGAGAGTTTCGAGCATTTAGCGTTTCGTTGCGCTCTTGCTGGGCACGCGAGTTTCGAGCATTCAGCGTTTCATTCCGCTCTTGTTCCCGGCGGGAATTACGGGCGTTGAGTTGGTCTTGTTGTCCTTCGCTGATCGTCTGAGAAACTGCTCCAGAATGAACGAAATTGCTAAATGCGGGCGTTGCAGCAGAGACAAGAACGATCGCAGACAGTGTTGCAAAAATAGAACGTCTCATGATTGATACCCCTTGGGTTTTGTTGAATTGAATGTAGATTCAAAAGGATAAACTGAGTTGATAAGTGATCGATTCACTCTCATGACATAATTTCAAACGGAAATAATCGCAAAAGAGATTCTGGTTTGACGCACTGCAACTGGAAAGCGTGTAGTGGGCTAAAGTTGTACAGTCATCGTTTGAGTTAAAGCGATCGCAATTTGATTCAACGATGCACAAATCAAAGCAGACTAGAACAAAATGGTTCCATCAATAAGCAAAAGCGGTACTCTATTGGATGAAGAGGTTGGGTTGGATGAAGGGGTTGGCACACACGTTGGCTGATTGCCGAAATTAACAGACTCACGATCCAGAGAATTGGATTTCTCCATGCGCGTCACGATTGAATGCTGGCGATCGAAACCGAACCGGGGGCGGATGAGTTTAAGGTTGAGCATCTGGACAACACCTCCTACGCTCCGTAATAAAACCGTTCGTGGAATACTTTGCCGTCTCTCCACTGCTGCACCGAGACCTGGTGGTAAGTGCGCTTGCCCCAATCCTGATGCGTGTAATCGTAGAACCACTCGGAGATAATGACGTTTTCGCCAAAGGCAACATTCTTGAGTTCGCCCGCCCGAAACTCGACAATCTTGCTAAAAAATTCCTCTTCTCGTTGACGGTTGGCGTCCTTGCCGATCGTGGGCGGATGTTCGTTTTCTTGCATGACAACATCATCCCCGTAGTACTTCTCAAAGGCTTCCATTGCTTTGCCTGACAGCACTAGATTTTTGATGTCCTCGAAGGCAGCTTTGAGATCAACCGTTGTTTCCAGATTCGTAGTCATGATTGAATGCCTCCAAAAAGGGGTGGATAGAGTAGTTCCAGATTTGATGATTGCGTTTGGAGTGGTTGCATTTGGAGTGATTGCATTTGCAACTAAAACTAAGTTAACACCCTTTAGTTGAAAGTGCAACTATTTTTTTGGCATACTGGGCGTATGAACACTCAACCTCAACTCAATCAGCTTTATAGCTCGGTCTGGCGTTTGTTTCTGACTGCTCACAAACGACTATCTGACCAGATTGAGCAACAATTAGCTCAGGCAGAGTTGCCGCCACTGGAATGGTACGATGTGCTGCTGAGCTTAAAGGAAGCTCCGAATCATCAGCTCCGCCTGAGTGAGCTAGCAGACAAAACATTGCTCAGTCGCAGTAACCTGACTCGCTTGGTCGATCGTCTGGAGCAGGCAAAGTTGCTTTGTCGTAAATCTTGCCCCAGCGATCGTCGGGGAACCTATGCGGCGCTGACTCCTGCTGGGCTGTCGATGCAGGAGCAAATGTGGTCAGTTTATGCAGCGGGCATCGTCGAGTACTTTGCGGCTCATGTCAGTGAATCAGAAGCCAAAACCCTACAGCAAGTTCTCCAGCGTCTTCTGGCGGCGGCAGAAACAAGAGTAGACCCGTGATATCAACTGGTGAATCAGGTGCAGCTCCGAGCAATGAAAGATCGCCCTCCAGATGCAGAAATTGGCTAACTCTGAAGCAGTTCTGCGACCGTCTGCACTAGATTTTCTGGCTCAATGGGCTTGGAAAGATGCCGCTGATAGCCTGCTGCCATTGCCTGCTGATAATTAATTTCCCCGGCATAGGCGGTGAGGGCGATCGCGGGAACCTGTCCGCCCTGCTCTAGGGGCAGTGATCGAATTTGCTGCATTAGCATATAGCCATCCATATCCGGCATGCCAATATCACTGAGCAGCATATCCGGCGGGGATTGGGTGAACATTAAGAATCCTTCGCTAGCAGTTGAGGCAGTTGCTACCGTTGCGCCTGCCTGCTCCAGCACAAATGTCACAAATTCACGGGAATCTATTCCGTCATCAATGACTAACACCTGGATTCCATTCAGGTTCAGCGATGATTCAGTAAGGGGGCGATCGGAACTTGCCGTTGGCGAAGAAGACATCAACGGCAGCTTCACCGTGAACATTGCGCCCAACCCTTCACCCTCACTCTCGACTTTTACAGTACCACCGTGGAGTTCGACCAGATGACGCACGATCGCCAATCCCAGTCCTAACCCGCCAAATTTCCGGGTGGTTGCACCGTCTTCCTGGCGGAAATAGTCAAACACATAAGGCAGGAAATTTGACGGAATGCCTTTGCCACTGTCGCGAACGGTGATTTGCGCTTGACCGTCTACCGGTTCTAATCGCACCTCGACTTGTCCCCCAGCAGGCGTAAATTTGACGGCATTCGAGAGCAAGTTCCACACCACCTGCTGCAAGCGAGTAGCATCCCCAAAGACCTGCCCGACTTCAGTATCCAGATGGGCTGCGACTGAAATAGATTTTGCTTCTGCGGCAAGACGCACTGTTTCGATCGCTGATTGAACCGTGGCAGCTAAATTGATTGGACTGACATTGAGGCTGAGTTTGCCCTGAAGAATGCGGGAGACATCGAGCAAGTCTTCAATCAGTTCCGCCTGGAGTTTGGCGTTTCGTTCGATTGTGCTGAGTGCCTGGAAAGTTTTAGCAGCATCCAGTTTGCCCGTTTGCAGCAGCCTTGCCCAGCCCAGAATGGGGTTCAGGGGCGATCGCAGTTCGTGGGAGAGAACCGCGAGGAATTCGTCTTTGATCCGGTTTGCTGCCTGTGCTTCTTCACGGGCCATTTCTGCGTTCGATCGCGCCTGCTGTTCGGCTTCATAGAGCCGGGTATTTTCGATGGCGATCGATGCCATTTGGGCAAGCTGCACCAGGATAGACTCATCGGTTTCGGTAAACTCGCCTTCGTATTTGTCCGAAAGCTGGAGCAATCCAATGTTCTGTCCGTTGCGTCCGATCAGGGGAGCCGCGAGCCAGCCGCGCATGGGGGGATGTCGGTCTACTGCTTCGCCAAATCCTTTCCAGTGCGGGTGAGCCTCTAGTTCGGCTTGGGTCATTCGCAGCGGGCGATTCAGATGACAGACGCAGGCATAAATGCCCGTTCCATTGGTCAGTTCGTTGTAGTCTCGCCACTGAGCATACTTCTCTGACAGGGAAACGGCAGTAATTGCCTGTGCCCAGTTCTGGTTGATGGTCAGACTGGTAACAGACTGGTGAGCACCGATAATCGCAGCCGCCTGATCAGTGACGACTTGCAGGACTTCTTGCATCGAAAGAGCAGAATTGATGCTAAGTGCGGCGATCGTGAGCTCCTGCGACTGATTTACATAATGACGTTCACGCGCCAGTAAAGCTTCACGTTCCAGCTCGGCTTGTTTACGAGCGGTAATGTCCCGCTGAGTGCCCCAGACACGCACCAATTTCCGGTTTTCAATGATGCCAATCAGGTTATTCAAAAAAATCTTGGGATTCCCCTGTTGATCGACCTCGTAAGACTCTGCATCACTGAGCCGAAAGCCGCCGCGAATAAAGGCACGTAAATACTCCAGATTGCGAGAGTCTGCTGGCGCAAAAAAATCCGTTAGCCTTGCTCCAATGAGATCTTGAGGAGAGGCAACGCCATACATCTCAGCAAACCTCTGGTTGCACTCTGCTAGGTAAGCGTGTTGGTAGAAGCATTCTAGCTGCTCTGCCTCAGGGCGATCGATTTCGATGGGTTGCTCGACTTCAAAACGCCAAATGCCTTCTGAACTCTGCTGCACAAAGGCTCGATAGCGTTCTTCACTTCGTTCTAACGTTTGGGAGACTTCTCGCCGCAGTTGTGCCAGCTTCAAAGTCGCCTCCACGCGCGCCAGCAATTCACGGGCAGAAAAAGGCTTGACCAAATAGTCATCGGCTCCCGCTTCGAGTCCTTCAATGCGAGCCTCTTCCCCAGCACGGGCAGACAGCAGAATAATGGGAATTTCTCTGGTTTGTGGGTCGGTTCGCAAGGCTTGCAGCAAACCAAAGCCGTCCAGGTTGGGCATCATGACATCCGTGAGAACCAGATCAGGAGGTTGCTGACGAATTGCAGCCAGAGCCAATGCCCCATCTGGGACTGCTTTGACTTCGTACTGCTGACTCAACAACCGCCGCACATAGTCGCGCATATCGGCATTGTCGTCGGCAAGGAGAATGCGAGCGGCAGCGGCAGGGGAAAGGGAAGAGGGGGGAATGGGGAGTGAGGCGGTGGAGAGTGGGGGAGATAGGGTTATGACTGATTCGTTGCCTGTGCTTACCTCCGATAGCCAGCGAAGGGCTTCTTCCAGGTAGGGGTTCGAGTTGAGTGCCGTCGAGACAAGGGTGCGAGCTGCGGTTAGGCGATCGGCTTCGCTGTGTTGTAGGCGTTCGGGCGGGAGATGAGCCGTTCCCGTGGGAATAGAGAGGGTAAAGCAGGTTCCTTGTCCTTCGATGCTCCTCACAGCGATCGTTCCACCATGAAGCTTCACCAATTCCTGCACCAGAGAAAGCCCGATTCCCGAACCTTCAAAGCTGCGTCCCTGTGCGCCTTTAACGCGATGAAACCGCTCAAATAAATGGGGTAGCTCGGCGGCGGGAATGCCAATACCCGTATCCCGCACCCGCAGTTCAACATGGTCGTGCTGCCACTGTAAACTGACCGCAATTTCGCCTGTAAAGGTGAACTTCAAGGCGTTTGAGAGCAGGTTAAACACCACCTTCTCCCACATTTCGCGATCGACATACACCCATTCTGGAAGGGGCGGACAATCCACCAGCAGGCGCATTCCTGCCCGCTCAATCACCGATCGAAACACTGAAGCTAATTCTGCGGTGAAGGTTGCTAAATCGGTGGGTTCATAGGAAGCCTGCACCCGTCCCGCTTCGATCCGGGAAAAATCCAGCAGCGTATTGACGAGCTTAAGCAATCGCATCCCATTGCGCTGCACCGTTTGAATACGCTCCTGCTGGTTTGGCGACAAGGGTTCGTCTGGATCGTTTAGCGCATCCTCAGCCGGAGCCAGCATCAGGGTCAGGGGTGTGCGAAATTCGTGGGAGACGTTGCTAAAAAAGACAGTTTTGGCGCGATCGATTTCTGCGAGTGCCTCTGCCCGTTTGCGTTCTTCCTCATACGCCTGAGCATTGGCAATACTCGCCGCAATTTGACCCGCCACCAGATTGATAAAGCCCTGATAGCTATCGTCAAATAGCCGCAGAGGATTTAGCCCAACCACTAAGACTCCCGCTCGTCCGGTTTGTCCAGAAGGGGCAATGGGTACGGCAACGGCTTGATGGGGCGGACGCTCCCAGGCTCCCGTGGGGAGATGACTCCATCTCGCAGTTAAGTCACGGATTAAAACGTTTTTTTGCGTTGCCAGCACTTCAGCAAGCGACCAAGCAGAGGGAGAGTCTAGATCAGCAGTTTGCAGCACCGCAGGATGACCCGGATCAATGCCGCTTGTCCCTGCTAAAACAATCTGCTGCTGGTCGGGATCGACCAGATAAATCATCGCAAAGGGCAAATCATAGGGATTGCTATACAGAGCTTCGATGCTGAGACTGCAAGCCTGGTCAAAGGTGCGGGCATCTGCTGTTTTTGCAGCGAGTTCTCGCAGCAGTGCGAGTTGACGTTCGCCCACAATTCGCTGAGTGTCGTCGGTACAGGCGCAAAGCAGCCCGCCAATATCCTCACGATCGCCCGGAATGGGGCTGTAGGAGAACGTCACATAGGTTTCTTCCGGGTAGCCTTTGCGCTCCATAATAAAGGGCAAGGCTTCGTCAAACGTTCCCTCGTTTTTGTGAATCACCGATTCGATTCGGGGTTCAAGCTGATCCCAGACTTCGCGCCAAACTTCAGTTGCAGACTGTCCCAGCGCAGCGGGATGCTTGGCGTGGAGAAAATCTCGGTAGGCATCGTTGTAGAGATTAATCAGGTCTTCGCCCCACCAAACAAACATGGGTTGCCGTGAAGTCAGCACAATCCGCAGCGTGGTTTTTAGACTCTGCGACCAGGTTTCGACCTCACCCAATGGCGT
This sequence comes from Leptolyngbya sp. FACHB-711, assembly GCF_014695615.1. Taxonomy (NCBI): domain Bacteria; kingdom Bacillati; phylum Cyanobacteriota; class Cyanophyceae; order Leptolyngbyales; family Leptolyngbyaceae; genus Leptolyngbya; species Leptolyngbya sp. FACHB-711. Next base: position 1,177 of record NZ_JACJOR010000335.1, on the reverse strand, counting down.
TTTTGACCAGTCCATCTGGCGCATCAGGCGCCCCATCTCGCCACCGTTGGCAAACAGATTGTTGGAGATTGAAGCAGTATCCATAGCGGGCGGAGAAGTGGGGGAATCGATCGAGCGTTAATTCAGTTTGGCAAGTTGGACAACCGGTTAAATGTTGCTGAACAAATCTTTCTCAGCGTGATTCTGTTTATTCGCGGGTTCACTGAAGCAACCCATCAGCCAATGACGGAATCCGATTGGCAGCAAGGTCTTTAAAGAATAATTATTATTACCGGATCGTGCAAATCTATCTTTAGGTAGGGGGGCAAGAGATTAGGTAGAGGGGCGAGATATCGATGCCATTCTGCCCCTTACCGCTGCTGCTTGCACAGGTGTGATATTACGATGCCGGGTGAAAGCAGTTAGACAAAAAATTCCCCGAAACGTTAAATGCTCCGGGGAAGGCAATGCTCATCAGGTTTAACAGATTAGAAAATTAGATAAAATTGAGATCAGGATTCAGCGGGTTGATAAATTCCCCACTCTGAGATTCCACGATTGCTAAGGATTTCTTCTGCCGGGCGAATCTCGTCCTCAGTTCCTTCCACCATGATCAGGTACTTACCGCCTTGCAGTTCGTCACTATATGCCCGGGCTTTTTCGTCTGGAATTCCCATCTTAATGAGTGCTTGAACTAACTGATTCGCTGCAACTGCCGCAACTCCTGTACTTGCTACCGTGGCAACCATCGCTGCTCCTAAACTTCCGGCGGCAATGATAACCCCAAGTCCAGGGAGAGCTAAGCTCGATAGCCCTAATAGGGTAAACCCGGTCGCACTAATCGTCGCAGTATCCCCGACGATCGCGTTTGCTTTATTAACTTTGGTGTCTCCCAGATGGTCGCTAATCTCAACCTCACCAACTGTTTTGTTTTCCAGGTGTTTTCCGACCACTGAAACCTGGCTCATTGAAAAACCAGAATCGTTCAAGTGATTTAGCGATTCCTCAAGGTCCTCACGTTTCGTGAATATGCCAATTGCACGTTTTTGCTGAGTTAAAACCATTTTCTCCTCCGGACTCAATCAACTGCATTAATAAAGACTGATTCTCATCTTTTTGCATTGGCGATATTTTTACAGACTTGACAAAGCCATTCATTGATCTGGGGAAGGAGTTTAAAGGGTTATCAGAGAATTTT
>NZ_JACJOR010000334.1:0-13289 GCF_014695615.1 Leptolyngbya sp. FACHB-711 | reverse complement strand
GGGAGCCGAGGAAAGAGGGATCAGGGAAGCAAAGGCGTTCTTCGAGGTACTTTCAGAAACATTCAGGAATTTTCAGGCGGGTTCGTGTTCCCGGGATCAAGCGGCGGTGTGTCAGATTTTTCGGATGCTTGAGGACGGATCGAATCCAGCAGCGAAAACCGACCGGGAATGGGCTGACGGGCAGGCTGGAATCCTTGCAGCACTTCAGAGAGCTGGAGTCCTTCTAGCGAGAAGCGAGACTCTCGCAGCTTGTGCCAGACCGATCGCGACATCATCAGCGTATGCTCGATCCGGGTTGCACCAATGCGCTCCAGGAAGGCTTCCCGCTCTGGCTGATAGTCAGTCGAAGCAACTCGCATTGTTTGAACGGGCAGGTCGCGCACCACTCTTGCCATCTGAGCAAACAGTTCGGGATAGAGCCAGGTGTACGCCGGATGAACCGTAATATCTGCTACATGGGGACGATGACCGTGACGGCAAAGCTGAAGCTCGTAATAGCCGATCGCCGCTTTGCGCTGAGACTCAAACACATAACCTCGCGCCTGCTCAGACTGGTGCATCCAGTGGTGCATCTGACGCAGCATCGATCCCATTAGCCCGCTCTTGAAGTCGGTGACGTGGCGATCGAACACTTGGCGCACCAAGGGCGGCATGGAAACCGTATCAAGCTGGTGCAGCAGCGTAGCATCGGCGTTGCCTACCGGAAGCAAATTGGGCAGATCGTGCTTGCGTTCTGCAAGTGCCTGCAAGAGCTCTGGGGAAAGCTCCCAGTAAGTGAGGTGTGCCAGAGTCTGAAAGCCATTTTGTCGATATAGGGCAAGGGTTTCGCTATCGTTCACATTGACTTCAATGATCCAGGTTCGCGCTTCCCAGATCGTCTGAAAGCAGTGGCGTAAAAGCTGAGAGCCCACATCCATTGCCAAGGTTTGCCCGCCCAGGGTCGATCGATCAACCCAGACCTGATCGACTTTCCACGTACTGCGGGTCCGATTAAAGGGCGACACCTGCACCATGCCGCATAGCTGCCCGTCCTGCTCAGCGACGTAAGCCGAAATCGAATGCTGAAACGGGTTTGGGAACAAACTGAGGCATTTAAGCAGCCCATACCACCGCCACAACTGCTGCAATCGCTGCGTTGCTTCAGTCGAGGTCGCTGTGTTCGTTTCCGCAGCACCCATCATCCGGGTGATTGCTTCCAGATCGCGATACTGAAAGGCACGGATCGTCACGTTAGTTTGGGGAGGGGCAGAAGTCATAGGTCACAGGGAAGCATGATTAGCTTTTGGGCATTAACCTGTTGGACGAATTAGCACGATCGGCGTTTGTTCGTCAGCATTTCCGGCTGGATTGTGGAGCAATGCCTGATTCAGCAGATCACTTGACAATCCAGGCGTCATTGCCAATATCTTAACTGCTTTCAAGTCGTTCACGTCTACGATCGCCGCCTGAAGCCCAGTTTCTTGGTAGATTCGCTCTACCACCTGCTGCGGACGATCGGGTCCAAGCACAATAAATTGATCGTAGGGCGGCAGCGTTCCGGTCACGTCATCAATCAGACGGGCTTGCTCCCCTGCCCATTGGTAGAACATTCCCGGTTTTTTAAAGACGGCTTTGGCGATCGAGCCGCCGATAAAGGCAAACAGCACGCGCCACGGTCCCACAATATCTACGAGGGTTTGCATGCCGCAAGCGGTTGCCAGACTGGAGGTAGGCATAAAGAAATAGCAGATGCGACGCGCCCCCCAGCCCGGTTTAATCTCGGTGGGATGCCGGAACCGACCCTGCATGAGGGCAACGGGCGTTTCGCCGATCGTGACGACGTCGCCATCTTGTGCATGAGGCATAACGTACCGCTTCACAATCTCCACTGGATCATCCAGGTGAGTCAGCAGGTGAGTTCGTATCGGTAAAACGTCAGCGCGGGTCGTCGGTCGCCACCGTCTCGGCTCATCGACATTGGGGAAGCTGAGCGGCACAATAATATGTTTGACTTTGGGAATCCGTCCCTGAGGCCCGTAGGTAATGTAGTGAACCCGTACCCAAACCGACTGAAGCTCAGTTAATTTCTTACCGCGAAGGTCGATCGCAATTTCTGCCTTAGTGGGCTTCCGCTTCACAATATAACCAAACCAGTAGCCATCTGGACGGGCAGGGGCATCAGGATGGCGGGGCGTCACGCGAATTTCAGTCGTAATTCCTTCCAGGCTTCCCTTCGAGAGCAGGGTTGCCTCCGCCCAGAGCTGCGGAACCATGATTTCCAGTGTTTTGGTCTGGTTAATCAGCTCTATCTCGCCGATCGCCAAATAATGATCCGGCTCATAAATCGGCAAATTCCATTCCCCGGCAGTCACCTCTAAGCGGTTGCCTGGACGCTGACGATATTTCGCCTCGAACGCAATCAGCCCCAGCAGGACTAAACCGACTACGACGGCAAGACCAACTCCAATCATTCCGGCGATCGACACAGTATTTGATTCCGCTTCTATTGCTTAAAAATGTTCATTATGCAGTCTAATCGACTTTGGACATCCCACCACGAATTCTCACGCCGCACCAAAATCCTGATTAATCCTTATCCCCCCAACTCCCTAACTCGCCATCCCCCTGATCCCAATCTTTTTCTGCTAATTTACAGCCTGACTTCTTTTACAGTAGTATCGTGAGACAGATTAAATTTTGTAAATTTCACTAATTAGTCTGGACTTGTGAGTGTCTACGCACGGGGAGCCTGAGATGAGTGTATTGGAGCGGATCGAGCGGTATTGCTTGATTGGACATTTGGTGTCGATGGCATTTGGACTGGCAGGAATCCTGCTCGTCATGCCCCACCCTGAATTTTTAGCTTATCTGCCTGCGGGTCAAACTATGTATGCCTGGAGCTTGGCGGGCGGCGGCGTTTTGTACATGGTGCTGGCAACGATCGCGGTAGCAGTCTATGCTTGTCGCATGTTAGGTCTACGAAACCTGCTGACGTTTATGATCCCGGCAGTGTCCATCTCCCTAACCAGCGAACTGATGGGAACCAGCACAGGTTTTCCCTTCGGGCACTACAGCTATCTCAGCGGCTTGGGCTACAAGATTAGTGGACTGGTTCCGTTTACAATTCCCCTCTCCTGGTTTTATCTTGGCTTCTCGGCATACGTGCTGGCACGGGCAGGCTTAAGCGTCGCCAAGTCCGGCAAGCTGGGCTGGCTGGGGCAGATTGGTGCCGTGGTTCTGGGTTCGCTAATGCTCACTTCCTGGGATTTTGTGCTTGACCCGGCAATGAGCCAGGCTGCTCTCCCCTTCTGGTACTGGCACACCCCCGGCGCATTTTTTGGAATGCCTTATCAAAACTTTGCGGGCTGGTTTGGCACAGGGGTCGTTTATATTACTGTGGCTGCTTTCCTCTGGCGTCAGCAAACCATCTCGATCGATCGTCAGGAACTTGGACTTCCGCTTGTGGTCTATCTCGGCAACTTTGTGTTTGCTGCGGTGCTCAGCATTGGGGCAGGCTTCTGGATTCCGCTGGGTCTGGGATTACTGACGGGGGTGGCTCCGGCGGTCGTTTGCTGGTGGCTGGCTCAGCGTGGAGGCGATCGCGCGATTGCGTCTCTTTCCCTGGCTGACAGCGTGAGTAATCCGACTCCGGTTGCCGTTACATCCAAATAGCTCAATTTCGAGTAAAGGCTGTGGACGGATCGCCGAATCGTCTTTGAACGCAGCCTTTCGATGTCAAAATGAGCAGTGGGGAAACTTCCTCATTGCTTTTTTATTCGCCTTTTTTCCTCATCGATTCCGATCGCAAACGCTGAAACTGTGCAAACTCTACTGCTTTTTGACTTTCTCCCTGGTGCAGATCCTCGCTCTGGCTGGATGAATGCCCTTGCCCTGCTGCTGCTCGTAATTCAGTTACCTGCTGTCGCAATTCTGCTGTCTCGTTTGCTGCAAGCTCCCCGACGACTACCCCCGCTTCAGCCGCAAATGGCTACGCCGGATCTGATTGGCAGGGTGAGTATTGTCGTTCCGACGCTGAATGAGGCACATCGGATCGGAGGCTGCCTGGAAGGGCTGACGCGACAGGGCTACGAAGTGCGAGAAATCATTGTGGTCGATAGCCGATCGCAGGACGGTACACCGGATTTGGTAAAAGCAGCCCAGCTGGCCGATCCGCGATTTCGCCTACTAACCGATGACCCCTTGCCGCCAGGATGGGTCGGTCGCCCGTGGGCACTGCACAGCGGCTTTCTCTACAGTTCCGAAGACAGCGAGTGGATTTTGGGCGTCGATGCCGATACCCAGCCTCAGCCCGGACTTGTTGCCAGCATTCTTAAAACGGCTCACCAGGAAGGCTACGATCTGATCTCGCTTGCCCCTCGCTTTATCCTGAAGGATTTGGGCGAGTGGTGGCTCCAGCCTGCGCTGCTGATTACACTGGTTTATCGCTTCGGGGCAGCCGGAGAACGGTCAGGCGAAGCCGATCGCGTGATGGCAAATGGACAGTGCTTTCTCTGCCGTCGATCGCTTTTAACCCAACTGGGGGGCTACTCCAGCGCAAGAAATTCCTTTTGTGATGATGTGACGCTGGCACGAAATGCAGCTCGGCTGGGGGCAAAAGTCGGCTTCCTGGATGGTTCCAGAGTGCTAAAGGTGCGAATGTACGAAGGCATGGCAGAAACTTGGCGCGAGTGGGGACGATCGCTCGACTTAAAAGATGCCTGCACTCCGTCACAGAAATGGGGCGATCTGGGGTTTTTAATTGCCGTTCAGGGACTTCCTTTGATTGGGGCGATCGGGTTTGCTGTTACGATCGCGCTGGGCTTCACGTCTCTCCCAATCTGGGCAGCGTTTGGGCTAAATGCAGGCTTAGTCGCAATCCGGTTTGCCCTGCTGTTGGGTATTGCTGTGTCTTACGATTTCTCCCAGGCAAATGCAAGCTGGAGCTTCTGGCTGTCTCCCCTGGCTGATCCGATCGCGGTGCTGCGAATCTGGCTGTCTTCGACCCGCACTCCGACTCAGTGGCGCGGCAGAAGCTATGCGGCTCTGGATGCAAAAGGACAGGAGGGATAATGGTCATGCTGTTTCTTGATCTGACGCTGGGTTAACCGCAGTCAGAAAATTCTTCGGGCTGGTTGAATCTCGATCGAAGGGGTATCCAACGGAAAAAGAGGAGTAGCCGCTGTGAGAACCCTTTCGGATTGCTCAGAGATTGCAGCCCACTACCCCTCCGCAGCATTCATTCACCTGTGATTTATAAGCTATCAGCCGGGTTTGTCAGCCTTGTTATGGCGATGTGAATTTTAGATGACAAAATGACACAGCCTGATTTTTCGTTCTAGTGTCGCGTCGACTCAGGTGAGGTAATCCCCTGATCCCGCTAGGTAAGATAAAAAGAATCAGACTTCCACCGGAAAAAGCAGCGATGGCTAAAGATCAAAATGCAGTGTTACGGCAATTGCCGATCGCCGTTGGCATTCTTGGCGGTACGCTGCTGATGCTAAATCGGCTCCTCACCCCTGCCCTCACCGACTCGCAGGCACGATCGGATGTGATGGGCGTGATTCTCAGCGCGATTCTGATTTTGACCGGACTGATCTGGCAGCAAGTTCAGCCAAAACTACCCGATGCTGTGGAACTCATTGGCGAAGAAGGATTTGACCTGGCGGAAGATCTGCCTGAATCAATTCAAACCGAGCTTGCCTGGTCGTCCCATTTGCTGCTGACGAATACTGTTACGCGATCAATCCTGGTCTGGTATGGCGATCGGGTGCTGCTGAGGCGCGGCATTTTGGGCAACAATCCAGAGGTAATACCAGGGGCGATCGTGCAGCGCGTTCTCTCGAGCCAAAAGCCCGTTTACCTGGTTAACCTTGCCCTTTATCCCGGACGCATCGAGTTTGATTATCTGCCCGAAAATACTCAGGGCGTGATTTGTCAGCCGATCGGCAAAGTGGGCGTTATGATCCTGGGTGCAAACGCTCCCCGCAGCTATACCAAGCAGGATGAAACCTGGATTGCCGGGATCACGGATAAACTAGCGAATAGTCTTGCCTTAGCTGAGGTGGGTGGTGGGTGAGGGGATGAGGAGATAGGGGGAGGGAGAGCAAGGAGTGATTTCATTCGCAGGCTACACCTCTTGGTTAGAAGACTTGCATCGACAGGAGCATTCTATTTTAGACTTCTTAAATTGCTCTCTCCACGGAAAATTCACCCTCTCCACAATCGCAGTCCCGCCTTTACTAAGCTCTTAGACAACCCATCCCATTCATCTATCATCTATTTCCCCATTCATTCACCCCCTCACCCCCATGCTCCTCCTCTACTGGCTCCTGGTCACGGTTATGATCCTCGGCGTTATCGGCGCAGCCGTTCCCGCGCTTCCAGGTGCGAGTTTAATTCTGGTGGCGATCGTTATCTGGGGATTGGTTCAGGGCTTTAGCCAAATTTGGATTCCGCTTGCCGTCGCGATCGTCGTGCTGCTGGCAAATCTAGGCATTGATTTTCTGGCAGCTTATTACGGGGCAAAAAAGGCGGGGGCGAGCCGCTGGGGGCAAATTGGCGCGATCGTCGGGTTGCTGGTGGGCGTCTTTGGGCTGCTGCCTGCACTGCCGTTTGGAGGCCCGCTGCTGGGGCTGCTAATTGGTCCGCTGCTGGGGGCAATTGTAGGGGAGCTGCTGTATCAGCGGGATTTGAAGCGGGCGTTTCGGGCGGCGATCGGGATTTTTGTCGGGACTATGGTTGGTAATATCATCGAACTCCTGCTGGCGATCGTCCCGGTGGTCGTCTTTCTGTTCACTACCTGGCCGCAGGTGTATGGCTAGGTATTCCGGCTAATTATTCCAGCAAACATTCCGGCTAGGCATTCTTGAATTCCTCTGGAGCAGCGGCTCGTTCGCGCAGGGGTTCGGTGATGCGGTCGTCTTGACTGCCGCTTAGCAAATCCTTCAGAGCAGCCTGCATTGCGGCTTGTGTTGTCGTCGCGGTTCCGAACTGGCGCACCACCAAACTCGCTGCCAGATTACCCAGAATTGCCGCTTCCCAGGGTGAGGCTCCGGCGGTGAGGGCCAGGGTGAGCGCAGCCGCGACCGTATCGCCTGCTCCTGTTACGTCAAACACATCAGTGCGGTTAAAGGCAGGAACGGTTTGCTCCACACCCGATCGATCGAACAGCGTCATTCCGGCTTCGCCTCTGGTGATAAGCACAAACTTGGCTTTAGTGCGCTCTAGCAAATCATGTCCGGCGCGGCTGAGGCTTTGCTCATCGGTAATTGCGTAGCCGACCGCTTTTTCAGCTTCAGGGAGGTTAGGCGTGAACAAAAACGCGCCCCGATAGCGCTCGAGCTGCTGTTGAGCATCGACGATTGTGTAGGGATGAAATAGTGCCGCATCGATCACGGGCTGCCCCAGCGTTTGATCGCCATAGTCCGAACAGACCACTGCATCCACGAAATGAACGTGCTGGCGAATATAGGTGGCAAGCTGCTGCTGAAGCTCTAAACGGGGAGCGCGGTCGGACTTGCGATCGATTCGGACAATTTGCTGCGTTACCGACTGGCGGGCATGACCGGAAATTCGGGTTTTGGTAACGGTTGGGCGATCGGGATCAACAAAAATTCCTGCGGTATCGATGCCTGCCTGGACGAACAGATTACGAAGCGCGATTCCCTGCTCATCGTCGCCCACTAGACCCACTGCCTGCACCTGTGCTCCCAGCTTCGCTAGGTTATACACCGCATTTGCACCACCACCCGGCGTTCTCTCGGTTTGCTCGTGCCGCAGAATCATCACCGGAGCTTCCCGCGACACCCGCTCCACCTGCCCTGTCAAAAATTCATCCAGCGTCAAATCCCCAATCACCAGTACCTTTGCCTGCGAGAAGCGATCGATCAGTGAAAACAGGCGATCGGCAATCGCGCGAAGATGCGCTTTAAACGGAGTATCCAGGATGATCACAGTAACGGGGAAGGGCGGAGAGACAGAGTAAATTCCGCAAGTACCCCACAGATACCGTGATCGGAGAATTTCCGTCATACCTCGATCGTTAGATTCTTCGACCGAGTGAGATTCTTCCTCAGGACGGCGGAGCCTCTGGAGCCGATTCAGGAGCCGTTCCGGGCGGACAAACTTCATTGCTCGGCTCAAACTTAACCAGGACCCGGTAAGGGAGCGGTTTTTCGGCAGCTTCAAAAGCATGAGCAGCGGCTGCCTCGACCGCGAGCTGATTAAAAACGGCGTAGCCCGAACTTCTGAGAATCGCAGGCGGCACGGGTTCTTCCAGCAGTTTGCCTTCTCCGTCCACCATCACCCCTAGAATCACTGAAGCCGATAGACGGCGAATACAGGCAGCTCTGGGATAAGCTCCCGCTATCTCTACAATCTTGTCGCGATCGAGGTTCTCTTGGGCGTCTTCGTCCCAGTTTTCGCCCAGGCTATCAGTAACCTGCTTCAGCCAGTCGGTATCCGATTGCAAAGCCGATTCGTTGCTGGTTCCTTCCGGGTTATAGGTATACAGCTGCCGTAGCTCCTGCTGCCGGGCAATAAGCTGCTCTGAGGGGCTGGGCTGTGATGGAGCAGGCGGATTTTCAGCGGTTGGTGGAGATTCAGGAGCGGAACTGGCATCGGGAGCCGGGGCATCAGAAGCCGGGGAAGGACTCGGCTGCGGACTAGCTGCCGCCGAAGGAGAAGCCTCGGGAGAAGGAGAGCGCAAAGGGCTGGCTGGTGGGTTCGGAGGCACAGTCGGGGCAGGAATCTGAAGCGGAGTCCGGGACGGCGGCAGAATCGGGAAAATCGGGAACGAGGGCAGCGGCAGTGGATTGATAAAAGAAGGCGCGATCGGCGGTAGTGTCTCGTTGGACAGCGGCGGCAGCGTGGTAAACAAATCAGACGGAGATTGAGACGGTGTTTGGGCGATCGATGGCAGCTCTACGGGCAGCTCGTTCGAAAACTCCGGCAATCGCTGCTGTTCTTCGGGCGTCAGTTCAACTAGATCGACCGATCGCTGAAGATCAGGCGGATTTTCCCTGAGAGCATCGCTGGGCAGCAGGGGCAATAGGGCAAACAGCAAGCCGTGCGCTCCTACGGAGACAATGCCCGACCAAACGGCAGGGTGCTTGAGCCACTGCTGCGCGTTCTTCTGAAGGGTTGAAAAATCCTGAAACCGCAAGGAGGATGACATATTGCCGACTCACTAAAGCACCGATGGAAAAAATAGCGATCGAAACCGAACTGAACTCCTGATCCAAACTTCGCCCCTGACGAAACTTTTTGATCCTACCGCATCCCCTTTCACAACATGGCTCAATCTATCAGGACTGCAATGACCCCTAGAATGACCGCTGCACATATGAACTGTAATTGCGGAACTGTAATCACGACTGCGGCTCATTCTGGAAAGTTGCCACCGCCAGCGGAGCCTGTGCTGCATCCCGACTCTGCACAATCATCAGCGAGAAGTAAGGCAGCTCTAGGGTGGGACGATCGCTCAAGTCAGCATAAATGACCTGGTTGGGTAGGGTGGCGCGTTCGATCACAAAGCTGCGTGACAGCAGCCCCCATCGCTTCAGCACCGACCAAACCTGCGAATACACCGAACTCACTTTCATTAAAACCACAACATCTGCGGTTGCCAGTGCCGTTTCCAATTCGGTAACACTGTACAGCGCAGGCAGCACCAGAAGTTTTTGTGCCCTCACCGTTAAAGGAATTCCCAGCGCGGCTGCGGCTGCCATCGGTGAACAAATTCCCGGAATGGTTTGAACGATCGCCTCCGGATGCCTTGCTTGCAGGGTTTGCGCCAGATAGGTGAAAGTGCTGTAAAAACTTACATCTCCCTCGGAAACAAATGCCACATCCTGCCCCAAACGCAGCTCTTCCCAGACCCGATCGGCAGCCGTTTCCCATGCCTGAGTCAGCTCCGCGTCGTCCTGCACATAGGGAAAAGTCAATGCCAGTCTTTTCTGCTCCGGCAGCAGCCACGGATCGATAATTTGCTCTGCGACTCCTGGCTTTCCCCGCACCCCTGCTGGAAATGCCACGATCGAAACCTGCCGCAAAATCCGCAGCCCCTTCACTGTGATCAGCTCTGGATCGCCTGCGCCCGCCCCAATGCCAAAAAGTGTACCGATCGAATGCGCCATACGTCACCCTAGCTTCTCACACAAACTCTCTCAATCGTTCAGAAATACCAGGAATACCAGGTTGCCGATCGAGTTCATCCTCCCTCATATCATAGGGATCGCCGCTCAACTCATTCCCACTTTTATCCCACCATAGCCCAATCCCTACGGGCTAAACTCACCCCATCCTAAAACAAGTTACTCCCCCGCCCCCATCTCAAAAATAAATGGCAGACTCCCCCCCCACCTCACCCCCCGAATTCCCGATTCCCAACACCTGGCGGCTCATCCCCCCCCTCCTGGCTCCCGGCTCCCAGCAAATGGCGATCGATCGCTGGCTGTTAGAGCAACATCAGCACCACCAGCACCCCTCAACACTGCGCTTTTATACCTGGCATCCGGCGGCAATTTCGCTCGGCTATCATCAGCGACAGGTTCCCGACCACTGGCAGACCCTAATCTGGAACGAGCAGCCGCTAGACCTTGTGCGTCGTCCAAGCGGGGGTCGAGCCGTGCTGCATCAGGGCGACCTCACCTATGCTGTTGTGACCTCCGGGATTGAGGGAACGCGAATGCAGGCATACCAAAAGATTTGTGAATTTCTGATTCGGGGCTGGAGGGCGATCGGCGTAGAGCTGCACTACGGTACGGCAGGAAGGGGCTACATCCACAATCCCAACTGTTTTGGCACGGCGACCGCAGCCGATCTCGTTTTGCCAAACGGAGAGAAGCTAATCGGCAGTGCCCAACTGCGGCGGGGAAATGCAATTTTGCAGCATGGCTCAATGCGGCTTCAGCCTGATCCGGGGCTATTTGAGCAGGTGTTTGGTCAACCTATAGAGGCGATCGATTGCTCGCTGCTCGACCTGCCAGATCCGTATCAAAATGACCTGTATCAAAAAGTCATTGAGGCCCTGATTGCTGCTGCCTGCGAGACGTTTGATGTCGAATTTGTAACCCAGCCTTTGACCGAATCAGAATGGCGATCGATCGGAGGATGACCCTACCGCACAGACAACATTACTTGACAGACACCACCGCACAGGCAGCATTGGCCTAGCGTCTGCGCTCCTGAAGCTTGCGGTAAACCTGACGAATATCCACTTTATGATGCGCCAGGGCAACCAGCGTGTGATAAAGCAAATCTGCCACTTCTCCGGCGATCGCCTCCGGGTCATCATCTTTAAATGCCATCACCACTTCTGCCGACTCTTCGCCAATTTTCTTGAGGATCTTGTTATCGCCCCCTGCCAGCAGCTTACAAGTGTAGGAATCGGGGTTAGGGTGATCTCGCCGATCGCAAATCACCTCAAACACCTGAGACAGGGTATCCGCAGGCGGTGGCTGAATCTGACCGTCAATCTGATGAAAGCAGCTTCGTTCTCCCGTATGACAGGCAATGTCGCCCTGTTGCTCGACTGTCACCAGCAGCGTGTCGCTATCACAGTCGTAGCGAATCGTTTTCACCTGCTGCAAATGTCCAGAGGTTGCGCCTTTGTGCCAGAGTTCAGAGCGCGATCGGCTCCAGTACCAGGTTTCACCCGTTTCCAGGGTTTTTTGCAGAGACTCGCGATTCATCCACGCCATCATCAGCACCGTACCGTCGAGATAGTCCTGCACGATCGCCGGAACAAGCCCCTGCTCGTTGTAGCGAATCTGATCCAGCGGAATAGCGAAGGTAGAGGATTGAACGGAGGACATGGGTTAACCTGCTGCAAGCGGTGTTGATGATCAATGTCTATTATTAGCTGCGACGATCGCTTTCAGGAAATTTATCGATAGGCTTTTGTTCGATCGCGACTCTCAAATCGTGACTCTCAAATCCCTGGCATCCCACCGCTCGATTTGCGCTAAGCAATTGGCACAGATCAATTGGCACGGATCAATTGCACTGACTAGAGGATGAGTAGAAATACTCTCTATTTTGCCTGAAACGTAATGCCTTAAAATTGCGTTCTTACAATAAATTTGCTTTTCCTGAATTCCCCCACAGTTGGATTCCCAACTCGATAGGATAATGAAGGAGCTATTTTGACAGAGCGTGACGCACTGCTGCGATCGCCCCCAAGATCTCAAGCTCAGCATCCGCTCAATGCCCCCTTTGCGGAACTGCGAAGCAACTGCGAAGCAAACGATACAAAATTACTCGATTTAAGCTGCTCAAGAGGAGAGAGATTTGGTTACTACTCGTCTTAAAACGACAAAATCAGAAGAAATTTTTGCTGCTGCCCAAAAGCTGATGCCGGGTGGAGTCAATTCCCCGGTGCGGGCGTTTAAGTCTGTTGGAGGACAGCCGATCGTCTTTGACCATGTTCAAGGCGCATATATGTGGGACGTAGACGGCAACCAGTATATTGACTACGTGGGAAGCTGGGGTCCAGCAATTTGCGGTCATGCTCACCCCGAAGTGATTGCCGCCCTCCAAGATGCCCTGGTGAAGGGAACGAGCTTTGGTGCGCCCTGCTATCTGGAAAACGTGCTGGCAGAAATGGTGATCGATGCCGTGCCCAGCGTGGAAATGGTACGCTTCGTCAACTCCGGCACAGAAGCTTGTATGGCAGTGCTGCGGCTGATGCGAGCATTTACTGGACGCGAGAAGCTGATCAAGTTCGAGGGCTGCTACCACGGACACGCCGATATGTTCTTGGTAAAAGCAGGTTCCGGCGTCGCAACCCTGGGCTTACCTGACTCTCCGGGCGTACCCAAATCCACAACTGCAAACACCCTGACTGCGCCCTACAACGATCTGGAAGCTGTCAAAGCCCTCTTTGCCGAAAATCCCAATGAAATCGCGGGCGTAATCCTGGAGCCAATCGTTGGTAACGCAGGCTTTATTCCTCCCGATGCTGGATTCCTGGAGGGGCTGCGCGAACTCACTAAAGAACACGGCGCACTGCTCGTCTTTGACGAAGTGATGACCGGATTCCGCATTGCCTACGGCGGCGCACAAGAGCGATTTGGCGTTACCCCTGACCTGACCACAATGGGCAAAGTCATCGGCGGCGGTCTGCCCGTGGGCGCATATGGTGGACGCAAAGATATCATGCAGCTCGTTGCTCCCGCAGGTCCGATGTATCAGGCAGGCACGCTCTCCGGCAATCCGCTGGCAATGACTGCAGGTATCAAAACGCTGGAGCTATTGAAGCGTCCCGGAACCTACGAGTATCTCGATCGCGTCACCAAAAAGCTAACGGA